>NZ_JAYSGF010000008.1:0-134854 GCF_041912965.1 Chromobacterium sp.
TGCCGGTAGCACAGCCGCGCGCAGGTATCGCGGTTGCGCCACGCGCCGGACGCCCACATCGCCAGGATGGCGGCGTGGGCGCATTCCTGATCGCCATGCCGTTGCTGCCAACGGCGAAACTCCGCCAGCGCCTGCTTGATCTCCTGATTGATCGCCGCGGTGTTGGCCGGATACGCCGGGTGATCATCCACCAAGGCAATCGCTCCGATGCGCGCCTCGTAGGCGATGATCAAGCGCGCGGCGCGCTTGAGCGCGTCGTTGTGCTGCTTCAATAGCTTCATCATGGCAGTGCCCTCCATCCAAACCGTCAGAACAATCGATTCACCTGGCTCAGGCCCTGTTTCAAGCGCTGCTGCACCGGCTCCAGCAAAGCCAACGCTTCCTCGCTGCTGAACAGCAGCGGCTCGTCGCGGCGTTGCAGCAGGGTGAGCAAGGCTTGCAGGCCCAGATGGGCGGCGCGCAGATCGATCGCGCCTCGCAGCAGCGCGGCGTCCAGTTCGGCGTGGCAGCGGCTCAATTGCCGGCTCAGCGCACCCAGCTCAAGCAGATTGCCAGCGGCGGCCGGCAGCGCTTGCAGGCATAACCGCAGTTGTTCCAGCGGCGCGGCGGCGGTTTCTTCCGGATCAGGCGGAGGAATACAAGAGGGAAAGGTAGGAAAGGTCATCACGGTCTCCATGTCAGTTTGGAAACCTGCCTAGGCGAGGCTAGGACAGGCACGTGACAAGGTTGCAAAACCGGTTCGTTTAACCAATAGACCGGCAACCCTTTCGGGTTCCCTGCCACGGCCCGCCCCGAATGGGCACAGCGTGGCAGCAGATGTAGCAGTGCCCAGCGGACACGGCTCATCTGCGGTTAAACGATTTTGGGTTTGCAAGCCCTACACCGCGTTATTGGGCACGGCGCGGAACCAAGCCTAAACAGGCTGGAAGGGAGCGTCAAGGACAGCGCGGACTCATTCTGTTCTCCCGCGCACAGAGGGCCAACGTAAGAGGGAATCGCGAGAGGAAAGGCCAAAGGGGGCGGCACGGTCGCCCTATCGGCTTGGAAACCCGCCGAGATGGGGCTAGAGCAGGCACATGGCAAGGTGGCAAGACCGGCTCACTCGACCAAAAGCCGGCAATCCTTTCGGACTCCCTGCCACGGCCCGCTCCGAATGGGCATAGCGTGGCGAGGCCTGAGCTTAGACTTCCTGCACCACACAATTAGGCACAACGAGGAACCAAGCCTAAACAGACTGGCGGCAAGCATCAAGGGTAGCAAGATCTTCTGTTTAGACTCGCTAACAAAACCCCTGATGCTGCGTTGCGCCGACTTGCCTCAGCCGTAAAACTGAGTTTTGTTAGCGGCCCTTGGCGGCGGAAGCTGCCGCCATCAAAAACGCCCCGGACCAACAAGCGGCCCAGGGCGTGGTCCCATCTCCCAACCGGCTCACTCCGAGGTGCTGGGGTTCCAGTAAGCCTGGCTGATGAAAGGCTGGGCCACCAGTTTGGCGGCGATCTCCTCCAACTCCTCCCACTCCACCGAGGTGGACAGCAGGGTGGCGGTCATTTCCACCTCGTCGTCGCCGAACGGCTCCACGTCCAAATCCCCCACCGGGTATTTCGACTCTTCCAGCAGATCGCTGAGCAAGGCCATTGCATGCTTCTGGCCGGCACGGCTGGAAATCACGCACAGCTGGTAAGTGACTTCGCTGGTTTCGTCGTCGATGGGTTTGCGGTTGATCGAGTTCACCACCGGCCGCAGCAAGGTATTGCTGGCCAAGACGAACAAGGTGATCAAGAAGGCTTGCGGAATCTGGCCGGCGCCGGCGCTGGCGCCCACCGCGGCCGAGCCCCACAAGGTGGCGGCGGTGTTCAGCCCGCGCACGTTCAAGCCTTCCTTCATGATGGTGCCGGCGCCGAGGAAGCCGACGCCGGACACCACATAGGACGCCACCCGCGCCGCGCCGCCGGTGCCGTCCAGCTGCAAGGCCATGTCGACGAAGGCCGCCGCGCCCACCGCCACCAGGGTATTGGTGCGCAAGCCGGCGGTGCGCTGACGGAACTGGCGCTCATAGCCGATGGCCGAGCCCAGGATGAAAGCCGTCAACAGGCTGAGCAAGGTTTGCAGCAGACCAGACCCGTTGAAGCCCAGAAACTGCAGTAAGGTTTCCACTTGTTATTCCTCCTGCGGTCGATTGAAAAAACAGCGCTCCCGGCGCGCCGGGAAACAGTCAGGCAGTTTGCCACATCCGCGTGGCCGGGTCGTGTTCGGACCGGTGATTTTTACGCGAGGGAATACACCCACCCCACACCCAGACAACAAAAATTGGCGGCGGCGGATTCCTGCTGACAGCACGCTGTCAGCAGGGGGGCCGCACACTGTGGGCACGGCTCGGAGAACCTGTTTGCGATCTCGCGAGCAAGAGCGAGACAAGGCGAAAACGGCTGAGAAAGCGGAATGTACAGTTGGTACATGAGCATTTCGAAGACGCACTCACCGTGTCACGTCCCACGACGCGTGGCAGATCGTAAACAGGTTCTGAGCCGAACAGCTCAATCACCACAGAAAGCCCCCAATGCATACGCCTCTATTTCAGCTTCCCGCCGGGCACGGTCTGGAAATCGCCACCTTCGAGCTGCGGGAAGAGGTGTCCGAAGCCGAACTGCAACAAGCCGCTCAACAGATCGACGCCGACTGGCTGCGCCATGAAGCCGGCTATCTGGGCTATGCGCTGCTGCGCGGCGATGGCCGCCGCTTCGCCCATCTCACGCTGGCGGACAGCCCGGAGCGCGCGCGCCAGTTGTGCGCGCAGTGGCCCAGCGCGCCCGCCTGCCGCGATTTTCTCGCCGCCATCGCCGCCGATACCGGGCGCATGGATTTTTACCGCTGCCTATAAACCAAACCACCCCCACAAGGAGTTAAGCATGTCCCCCGTCCTACACTGGTTTGAAATTCCGGTGCTCCAGTTCGAGCGCGCCGTCGCCTTCTATCAACAGGTCTTGCAGCTGGAGTTGCACGAGGAGAGCTTCGACAATCATCGCATGGCGCTGTTTCCCCAAGCCGACGGCAGTTGCGGCGGCGCGCTGCTGCATAGTCCGCAAGCCCGCCCCCATGTCGACGGCGTGCGCATCTACCTGGATGGCGGCGCCGATCTCGACGCCACGCTGGAGCGGGTCAAGACCGCCGGCGGCATCGTGGTGCAGCCCAAGACCGCGCTGCCGGAAACCTGGGGCCAGATCGCGCTGTTTTCCGACCTGGACGGCAATCTGATCGGCCTGCACAGCGCGGCATGAGCCGACGCTACTGGATAGGCGTGGCCAGCCGCGACCATGTGCGGCGCGGCCTGGCCGGCGGCTTCGCCCAGCTCTGCCACGGCAAGGCGGCGCCGCTCCGGCGGATGGCGGCCGGCGATGGGCTGATTTATTACTCGCCGGTGCTGAGCCTGGAGGGGCGCGAGCCCTGCCAGCGCTTCACCGCCGTCGGCCTGGTGGCGGACGCGCGGGTCTATCCGTTCCGGGTCAGCGCCGATTTCGAGCCCTACCGCCGCGACATCGCGTTCTGGCCGGCCGAGGACGCCGCGATCCGGCCGCTGCTCGGCCAGTTGTCCTTCATCGCCGACCCGGCGCGCTGGGGCTACGCCTTCCGCTTCGGCCACCTGGAAATCGGCCGCGCCGATTTCCTGTTGATCGCGCGCGCAATGCAGGCGACACTGCCGCCATCCTTGCTGCGGGAACCCGATTGAATGCGCCGAGCCGACCGACTGGTTCAAATCCTCTTGCTGTTGCGCGGCCGTCGCCGCACCACCGCCCGACAGTTGGCCGACTGGCTGGAGGTGACGCCGCGCACGGTCTATCGCGACATGGCCGACCTGATGGCCAGCGGCGCGCCGGTCAACGGCGAGGCCGGCGAGGGCTATTGGCTGGAAGCCGGCTTCACGCCGCCGGCGGTGGCGTTTTCCGCGCGCGAGCTGGCGGCGCTGGAGGTGGGCGCGCGCATGCTGGCGGCCTGGGCCGACCGCGACACCGCGGCGGCGGCGCAATCGGCGCTGGGCCGCATCCACGCGGTGCTGGGTTCCTCCGGCCTGCCGCCGGAGCCGCTGTACGCGCCGGCAGCGGGCAATTATCCGCGCGAGCGGCTGGCGCCGCTGCGCGACGCCATTGTCTCCCGCCAGCCGCTATGGGTGGATTACCGCGATGAAAGCGGCCGCGACAGCCAGCGCGCCTTGCTGCCGCTGGCGCTGTTTTTCTGGGGCGACCGCTGGCTGCTGGCCGCCTGGTGCGGGCTGCGACAGGACTACCGCAGTTTCCGCGTGGACCGGCTGCAAGGCTGGCGCGACACGGATTTGAGCTGCCCGCCCGGCATCAGCCTGGCCGGCTATCTGGGCCATGTCGACAGCGACGGCCAGGCGCTGGCCTGGCTGGAACGACACCAGCGTCAGCCCTGGCACCAGGAATAAGACCCGCGCCGCCGGCTCAAGGCAGCAGGATGATGGAGCCGCTGGTCTTGCGCCCTTCCAGATCGCGGTGCGCCTGCGCCGCCTCGGCCAAGGGGTAGCGGTGCGACGGCGCCACCTTGACCCGGCCGTCCGCCACGCGTTCGAACAAGGCCTGGGCCGAGGCTTCCAGCTCCGCCCGCGTCGCCACGTAATCGGCCAGCTTGGGCCGGGTGAAGAACAGCGAGCCGCGGCTGGTCAGTTCCAAGGGCGCGAACGGCGGCACCGCGCCGGAGGCGTTGCCGAAGCTGACCAGCATGCCGCGCGGGCTCAGGCAGGCCAGCGAGATCTGGAAGGTGTCCTTGCCCACCGAGTCGTACACCACCGGCACGCCCTGGCCGCCGGTGATCTCGCGCACCCGCGCCACCACGTCCTCGCTGCTGTAATTGATCACATGCTGGCAGCCCAGGCCGCGCACGATGTCGGCCTTGGCGTCGGAACCCACGGTGCCGATCACCGTCGCGCCCAGCGCGGTCAGCCACTGCACCGCGATCTGGCCGACGCCGCCGGCGGCGGCGTGCCACAGCACGGTCTGGCCCGGCCGCACCGGGTAAGTGCGCTGTACCAGGTACTCCACGGTCATGCCCTGCAACATCATGCAGGCGGCGGATTCGTCGCTGATGCCGTCCGGAATCTTCACCAGCACCGCCGCCGGCAGCAGCCGCTCGGTGCTGTATGCGCCCAGCGGGCCGCCGGCGTAAGCGACGCGGTCGCCGATTGCGAGGCCGCTCACCTCAGGCCCCAGCGCTTCCACCACCCCGGCCGCTTCCTGGCCCAGGCCGGACGGCAAGGGCAGCGAGTACAGGCCGCTGCGCTGGTAGGTATCGATGAAGTTGATGCCGATGGCGGTGTGGCGCACTCGCACCTGGCCAGGCCCCGGCGCGCCCAGGGTCTGGCTTTGCAGGCCCAGCACTTCCGGGCCGCCGGTCTGGGAGAAAACGATGGCTTGAGTCATGACTGCGTCCTCGCGGGAGAAATGAGCAGTGTGCGGCAAGCGCCCCGCGCGCAACAAGCCGCTTCGCTGAAAAGACTGTTCCGGATATCAGAACCTGTTCATGCCCGCCGCGCCGGCTCTCAGAACCTGTTTACGATCTCGCAAGCTAAGGTGAGACAAGACGAAAACGAGCGAAAAAACGGAATGTACTCGTGGTACATGAGCACTGAGCTTGGTTTCAACGCCCATTTCTATCCATCCCGCCGACGCGCAGCAGATCGTAAACGGGTTCTCAGGCCAATTGCTGGCGTCCCCAGGCCACCACGTCCGGCAGCATGCGCGGCCAGGCCTCCAGCCGGTGGTCGTCGCCGTTGAACACGGTCTGGCGGCAATCCAGATAGCGGGCGGCGGCCTCGCGCCAGTCCAGCACTTCGTCGCGGCTGCCCAGCAGCAGCCAGTAGCGGCGCGGCGACGGCCGCGCCACGCGCTGCGCCAGCAAGGCCTGCATGTCGGCGTCGCTCAGGGTGTAGACCACGCCGGTGTAGGGATTGGTTTGTTCGCCGATGAAGCGCGCCAGGTCGTCGTAAGGCCGCACCGCCGGATTGATCAGCGCCGCCGGGCGTTGATGGCGCTCGGCCAGGAAGGTGGCGTAATAGCCGCCCAGCGAGCTGCCGATCAGCAAGGTGTCGGCGGGCAGGGACGCCACCAGCGCGGACGCCTGCTCGATCGCCTCGGCCGGATGCGGCGACAGCTGTGGGCAATGCAGCGTCACATCGGGCGCGTGTTGTTGCAGGTAGGCGGCGGTTTCATTCGCCTTCAGCGATTGCGGACCGGAGTTGAAGCCGTGCAGGTAAACGATATGCATGCGGATGGGAACAAAGCGTGAATAAAACGTTCATTCTAAATGGCTGTCGCACCAAGACAAACCCTGGCGGCCGCGCCTGGCAACCGTCCTTTCGACTGACTTGCCAATACATTCGCATGAATGCTACAAAAGCGCGGAAAATATAAAAAAACCGACGATTTATGCCATATGGAGCGGTTTAAATACAACAACAGGAGAACATTATGCTTGCCACCTTGCCGGACAACGCCCTAGTCGCCGACTCCACCACCACCAAGCCCTATTCCGTCGCCAGCCTGATCATGGCTTGCGGCTTTCTACATCACAGCGCGCAAACCTTTCTCGACGATGTGCGCGCCGACCAGGCGCTGATCCGCTCCGGCTTCTGCCCGCGCCACCATGTGCACGTGGACCGTAACGGCCAGGCCACCGTGGATGGTTTCGTTCACGAGCAGGTGGGGCTGTTGCTGCAGCACAACGCTTCGCTGCACTTCGCCTTGCACGAGATGCTGATGCAGTTTGGCCCGGACGCCTGCAACGACACCCTGGCCGGCATCATCGTGCGCGGCCTGCGCGGCGTGCAGGATTGGCAGGCCGCCTGCCAGTGTCTGGCCGAAATGCGCCGCGGCCCGGCCCGCGCCTGAACGCCCGATCTCATCTGGCTCGCTTGGCCAGATCCAGCGCCTTGAGCCTGGCGCCGACATCGCCCTGCGCCGCCGCCTTGGCGTACCAGCGTATCGCCGCCGGCAGGTCCCGTTCCACGCCATCGCCGTGCTCGTACATGCTGGCGATCAAATACTGCGCGCCGACATCGCCCTGCTGCGCGGCTTTTTCGTACCAGAACGCCGCCAGCCGGTAATCCTTGGCCGCGCCGCGGCCAAGAAAATACTGGGTGCCCAGGTCCAGCTCCGCCGGCAGATAACCCTGATCCGCCGCCTGGCGGAACCAGCGCGTCGCCTCGGTCAGCGATTTGTCCACGCCCTGGCCGGTTTCGTACAGCACGCCCAACGCATGCTGGGCCTGCGGCAGCCGCAGTTCCGCGGCGCGGCGCAGCCAGCGCAGGGCGCGCGCCCGGTCCGCCGTCGCGCCCTCCCCGCGCCAGTCCATCATCGCCAGATCGAAGGCCGCCACCCGGTCGCCGGCCTCAGCCGCTTGTTCGAACTGCCGGCGCGCGGCGGCGAAATCCCCGCGTTGGTAGCTGGCCCAGCCCGGCACCTCGGCGGCGGCGGCCAGCGCCCAGCACAGCAAGATCCATCTCCCCACCTTGCGCATCTTCGCCTCCTCTGGACGCCGCCCGATTCCCCGCCGCCGCAATGCGCACGGGCCTTGAGCGGGCTCTTAGAACGTGTTTACGATCTCGCGAGCTAAGGCGAGACAAGGCGGAAACGAGCGAAAAAGCGGAATGTACAGGTGGTACATGAGCATTTTGAGCTCGGTTTCAACGCCGTATCGCCGACGCGCAGCAGATCGTAAACAGGTTCTTACACGGTGAGTACGCCTTCGAAATGCTCATATACCACTTGTACATACCGCTTTCTCAGCCGCAACGCCTTGCCTCGCTCTTGCTCGCGAGATCGTAATCAGGTTCTTGCAGGATTAGTCGACGCGCGCCGCCGCTTATGTCGCCGGCTCGGGCGCCAGCGCCGGTTCCGCCTCGACTCGCCAGGCCCGGCGCAGCGCGGCCACCGCGGCGGCGAAGGCGGCGGCGGCTTCGTCGATGTCGCCGGCCATATTGAGAAAGCCGTGGATCAGCCCCGCTTGCCGCTCGCAGCGGACCGGCACGCCGGCGGCCGCCAGCTTGGCGGCGTAGGCCTCGCCCTCGTCGCGCAGCGGATCGAAACCCGCTGTTTGAATATAGGCCGGCGGCGCGCCGTCCAGCTCGTCGAACAGCGGCGATACCCGTGGATGGCGCAGCTGGCCGCCGCCGGTATAGTGGCGCACGCACCAGGTCATGGTGGCCCGCTCCAGGTAGAAGCCATCGCCAAAGCGCTGGATAGAGGGAAAGCCGGCGCTATTGTCCACCACCGGATACCACAGTAGTTGCAGGCGCGGCCGCGTCGCGTCTTGGCGCGTGGCCAGCGCGACCACGGCGGCGAGGTTGCCGCCGGCGCTGTCGCCGCCCACCGCCAGCCGCTCCGGGTCCATGCCCCAGGCGGCGCAGTCCGCCGCCAACGCGCGAAAAGCGTGGATGGCGTCCGTCACGCCGGCGGGAAAGGGATGTTCCGGCGCCAGCCGGTAATCCACCGAGATCACCTGGCAGCGCGCGTCGGCGGCCAGCGCGCGGCAAGGCAGGTCATGCGATTCGATCGAGCCGACCACGAAGCCGCCGCCGTGATAGAACACCAGGGTCGGCAGCGGCAATGCCAGCCCCTCGGGCCGGTAGCGGCGCACGCGGATCGCGCCGGCGGCCCCGGTCAGCGTCGCGTCCTCGACCAACACGCGCTGCGGCGCCCGCTGCGCCAGCAGGCCGCCCTCCCAATCCAGCTCCCGCCGCGCGGCGGCCACGCCGAGACGATGCCAGCCGCGCTTACGGCCCAGCCATCGCAGCCGCAGCAGCAATTGCAGTTGCGGGTTCAGCGTCAGGCCGTCCAGACGGCGCGGCGAACCGGCCAGCGCCTTGAGCAAGGGCTTGGGCAGGCGCAGCGCGCGGCGCGCCAGCGCCCGTTCCAGTCTTTGCGCCAGCGTCGGCGGCCTCATCGCACCAGCCCGCTGAATTGATAGGCGGCCGGAATGGCCACCGGATACCAGGCGCCGCTGAAGGTGGCGATCACCACGCCGGACAGCAGCGCGCCGGCCGCCATCATCCCGCCGGCCAGCCGGTCGCCGCCGCGCGGCCCCAGCCGCGCTTGCAACAGCCAGCGCAACGCGCAGCCGATATGGGTGAAGTAGGCGACGATGGACAGAAAGTAATAGGGCATGAAGAACAAGAAGTAATGGCCCAGATGCAGGCCGGCGGCGGCGAAATAGAAATTGGTGTCCACCCCTTGCACCCAGCGGCCGTACAGCACCGCGCTGAGGTGGAACAGCAGGAAGAACGCCAGGTACAGGCCGGACCAGGCTTGGGCGTGATCGAAAAAACCCTGCCGCTGGCCGCGCCGCGCCCACACGAAATACAGGCCGGAGCCCGCCTGGAACAGCACACAGGCCAGCAGCAATGTTTCCACCGGCGGGAAGCGGTACAGCAGGCGGTAGCTGCGCATATAGTCGATATGGGCCTGGATGCCGGCCAGCGCGCTCAGGTGGTTGAGCAGGTGGAACAAGATGTAAAGGCTGATCAGACAGGCGGACAGACGGTGTAGCTTGTGCAACATACAATCCCTTCTCGGCGAAAGACGTGAGCCGGCCAGCGCAGGCGCAGCGCCGGCCAGTCTCGCAGCTTAATACCGGGGATCAAGCTCACGGTACTGCCTGAAAGCAGGATGGCGTCGCCGCTCATGCCGTGGCCGCTGTCGCCAGCGGATGCTCGGCCCCGGCCTCCACCGCGCGCAGCGCGCGGCGCGCGTAGTAGGCGAAGCCGGCCTGGGAACGCTTGTCCTGCAGGATCCAGTCATGCGCTTCCCGCGCCAGCGCCGGCTCCACTTCGCGAATCTCCCCCGCCGCTTCCGCCAGCAATTGCAGCCGGGCAGCGCGCTCGCACTGGATCGCCATCATGCAGGCTTCTTCCACCGATCGGCAGGCCACCACCAGGCCGTGGTGGGCCAGCAGCGCCGCGCGCTTGTCCCCCAGCACGCCGCTGATGATCTCGCCCTCGCTATTGCCCACCGGCACGCCGGGCCACTGCGGCAGGAAGGCCACGTCTTCGTACAGCATGCAGGCGTCCATGTGGGCGATCTTCAACGGGCGCCCCAACATGGATAGCGCCGAGACATGAACCGGGTGGGTATGGATGATGCAGCGCACATCCGGCCGCGCCCGGTAGATCCAGCTATGGAAGCGGTTGGCCGGATTGGCCATGCCGTCGCCTTCCAGCACGTCCAGGTCGGCGTTGACCCGCAGCAGGTTGCCGACGGTGGTTTCATCAAAACCCAGGCCCAGCCGCTGGGTATAGTATTCGCCCGGCCGTTCCGCTCGCGCGGTGATCTGGCCGGCCAGGCCGGAATCATGGCCCTGCGCGAACAAGATGCGACAGGTCAGCGCCACTTTTTCGCGCAGCGACCAGTCCGGCGCGCCCAGATGCTGCTGCATCTGCGTCTTCGCCCGTTCGATCAAGCTTTGCTTGTCCATTGCCATGGTATCGGTCATGGCGTCTCCTTTCTTGAAAAGAGCCGGCCGCTTCGCGCGGGGCCGGCCCGAAGGACGCGGAACGCCTCCCGGCACGGGAGGGCCGCGCTCATGCGATGGCGGGCTGGGCGCGCGATGCCTCCTGGTACGCGGCCTCGATGGAGCTGAAGAACTCCAAGCGCGCGTCCACCAGGCGATGCCCCGCCTGCAACATCAGGTCGATCTGCTCCGGCGCCGAGCTGGCGATGTCCAGCATGATGTCGCGTATGGTTTCGGCGTGACCGTCGTCGCATTCCACATGGATGTGGAAGAACTCGATGTCGCGCCGCGCCGCGCCCAGCGCCTCGAAGCCGAGGATGATGTCGCTGTACATCGGCGGCACCAGCCCTTCCGCTCCCAGACACAAGGCGCCCAGCCCAGCGGCCGGGTTCAGGTGGCGGCAATGCTGGAACATGCTGTCGATCAAGCGGCGCGTGCCGGCCAGCGGCTGCGCGCCGTCCAGCGACACCGAGTAGTGCTCCAGCATTTCGCGATAGATCAGATGATGCGGACGCGGGCTGTTCGGCGCCAGGCCCAATTCCTCGAACAGGTTTTCCGCCAGTTCCAGCACTTCCTCGTTGCTGGGCAGATTGGCCATCATCGCGCACAGGTAGCGTGTGAAGTAGGCGCTGTACAAGCCTTGCTGCACCAGGAAGATCTTCAGCTCGTCGAGCGAGACTTCGCCGGCGCGACAGCGCGTCAGGAAGGAATGGGAACGGATGCGTTCGATCAATTGCTCTTTGGTCGATTCCAAGAGCGCCATTTGCATGTCCATGAGTTTGCTCCAACACCAAGATTGAGAAGGCCCTATCGGACCGGCGATTAATGCGTTGCGGCAATGGCACAGCCTTGCGGCTGGCGGCGGCGAGCCGCCCGGCGCGGGCCGGGTGCCAAGATCGGCACGTTGCCGTACCATAAAGAAGTTAAATGTCAGTAATTGTCAGTAAAAACGACAAACACCGGCCATCTGTCTTTTCCTTCTAAAACTATCGCTACATTGACAAGCGCAAATGAGTTCATATCAACCACGAACCAATTGTCATGAAATTTCAATTTGATAGAACTTTCCATTTGTCATTTTTTGGCGCGCCTGTCAGACTTTTTCCAGCAAGACAAATCACGCGCTTATTACTTATTTGCTGTTAGACCCACAGTTGAAAGTCAGAGAAAGTCAGATGCATCCGCAAGAGCATGTCATCCGCGCTTTGCCCGACCTGCTGTCGGCGGCGACGATTGAGCAGGTCAAACAGCACTGCCAACAGCTGGTCTCCAACATCGGCTTGGATTTCTTCCTGATCGGCATTGAATCCGTGAACGGCGACACGCCCGCGCCCCGGGTGGAAACCAATTACCCGGCGGCCTGGATGGAGCGTTACTCGCGGCTGGAATGGATGGGCCGCGACCCAGTGGTGCGCCATTGCCGGCAGTCGGCGGTGCCGTTGATCTGGCACCGCAACCGCTTTGAGGACGAAACCGCCCAACATCTGTTCGAAGAAGCGTCGGCCTACGGCGTTTCCGCCGGCGTCGCCACCTCTTTGCGCGGCGTCGGCCGCAGCCAGCCGATGATGATGACCGTGGCCTGCGACGCCCGCGCCGACGCGCGCACCGACCAATGGCTGCAAATGCTGACGCCGACGGTGCATTTGTTGTGCACCTACGCTTACGAGGCCATTTGCCGCATCGAAGAGGCCTGCCTGGCCGCGTCGGTCAGCCTGACCCAGCGCGAGCACGAGTGCCTGCGCTGGGCCGCCGCCGGCAAAACCTCTTGGGAAACCTCGCGCATCCTGCGCTGCTCCGAGTCCACGGTGAATTTTCATATCCGCAACATCATCAACAAGTTGAAGGTGTCCAACCGCCGCCAGGCGGTGGCCAGGGCTTTGGCCCAAGGCCTGATCCCCGTCTGACTCACCCGGCCAGCACCGCGCCCGCGGTGGCCGCCGGATGGCTGACCAGGCCTTGCAGCTCCTGGCGCTTGAGCTTGCCGCTGGGCGTGGTGGCGATGTCGGCCACCAGCTCGATGCGGTCCGGCCGTAACGCCTTGGGCCGCAGTTCGCTTTGGGCGCGCTTCATCAAGTCTTCCACCAGGGCCGCGCCGACGTAGCCGCTGGCGGTGGCCACCACGTAAGCGCGCAGCCGGGTCAGCCCTTCGGCGGTGACCACCGGCAGCGCCGCCGCCTTCAGCACCCGCTTGTCGTCCAGCAGGAAAGCCTCCAGCTCCTGCGGGCTGACCCAATAGCCGGCCACCTTGATGCGTTCGCTGTCGCGCGAGACAAAGCTCAGGCCTTCGCCGGCGCGCACGAACAGATCCCGGGTGGGAAAGCTGGCCGGCGCCGCCTCGATGGCGCCGGCTTCGCCGGGACGCAAATAGCCGAGCATCAGACAGCCGCCGGACAGGTCCAGGGTGAAGGCGTCGGATGGCGCGTCGGCATCCCCGGCGTGCGGCGTTTCCAGGTAGCGGAAGCCCTCGACGCGGCGCAGGCCGGCCCCGCCGTCGGCGGTTTCGGACAGATAGGGCGCGAAGGTTTCGGTGGTGCCGATGGAGTCCAGCATCCGCGAGCCGGTCCAGGCTTCCCAACGCTGGCGGATCGCCGGCGGCAGGCGTTCGCCGGCGGAGAAGGACAGCCGCAGCGCGCTGAAGTCGTAAGCGCGCTCCGCCCGCGCCATCAGCAGGTGGTACAGGGTGGGCACCGCCAGGAAGGCGGTGACGGCCTCGGCCTCGATGGCGTCGAGAAAATCGGCGTGGCGCCCCCATTCCGGCAGCAGCACCGCGCAGGCACCGACGCTGAGCGGCGCGTGCAGGCCTTGCAGGCCGAAAGAGAAGAACGGCCCGGTGCTGGCCAGCACCTTGTCCTCGGCGCACAGCCCCCACATCGGCCGGGTCACGGTGCGCTCGAACTCCCAGAACGAGCGATGGGAGTGCGCGCATAGCTTGGGCCGGCCGGTGGAGCCGGAGGTGGCGAGCACCAGCGCCGGGCTCAGATCAAAGCTGGCCTCGATGTCCCCCACCGCGTGCGTCGCCGCCGGCGCGCTCTTGCGCGCCGCCAGCGTCGCCAGGTCGGTCATCGCCTCGGCGCGCGGCTGGCGCGCGGTGCGGTCGGCCAGGATCAGGTCAGGGTCGTAGCTTTGCCACAGGCCTTCGTAATGTTCGGCCGGCAAATCCGGGTGCACCATGAAGGCGAGCCGCTGCGAACGCATCGCCGCCAGCCAGTAGATCACCGTTTCCAGCGTCGCCGAACCCACCAGCGCCACGCGCTGGCCCGGGCGGCGGCCGGCGAGCAGGATGTCCAACTCGCGCGCGGCCGTCAGGCTCAAGGCCTGCAATTGGCGATAACTGAGGACGCGGCGGCCCTCGGCGCCGCGTTCGATCAGGGCGACGCAATCGCCGCGCCCGGCGCGCACATGGCGGTCCACCATCAGGTCGACGCAGCCGGGGCTGGAATCTATAGATGCGTTTTGAACCTCAGACATGTCTTGAACCTCACAAATTTGAAAATGCGGGCCGCCGGCGGCGGCTCGCGCTCAGTTTTCCAGCGCCTCGGCCACCGGCTGCGCCAGGCGGCGGTAGTCCAGCGCCGGCACGCCGCTGCGGAACAAGTCGCGCAGCCGGGTCATCGTCGATAGCGGATTGGGGCGCTGGAACACATTGCGGCCCACGCAGATGCCGCCGGTGCCGTGGCGGACCACCGCCGCGGCCAGCTCCAGCAGGGCCAGTTCATCGGCCAGCGCGCCGCCGGCGAACAACACCGGGGTGTGCTCCTGGATGCCGTCCACCAATTCCGGGATGGCGTTCAGGTCCTCCGGCGCCGCCACTTTCAACGCGTCCACGCCCAGTTCCACCGCCGCGCGCATGAAGTGGCGCAGATGGCTCAGGCCCTTGCCCGCCAGCGGGCCCTTGTCATACAGCATGTTCAGCACCGGCAGCCCGTAGGCATGGGCCTGATCCACCACCTGGCCGATCAATTGCAGGTTGTGGCCGGCGGTGTCGGCGCAGAAATTGGTCTGGATCGACACCGCGTCCGCGCCCAGGCGCACCGCCGCTTCCACGCTGGTGACCATCTGCTTGAGGTCCGGGGTGGCGCCGATATTGAGCGAGCCGTTCAGGTGAATCATCAGGCCGCAGCCGGGCGCGCCGCCCAGCCGCTGGGCAAAACCCTTGTGGGCGACGATGCCGGTCACCACTTCCGGGTCCAGCCAGCGCAGCACTTCCTCCACCCGATTCAGGCCGTCCAGCGGCCCCATGGTCAGGCCATGGTCGATGGGAACGATCAGCGCCTTGCCGGATTGCCGGTCTACAAAGCGGGACCAGCGACGTTTGCGTGCCATTTCAGTCATTCAAGCCTCCTTGTTGCTGTGTGTGTCCAACGGGGGATCAGCCTTCGCTCAGCACCGAACGGATCGGCCGGCGCAGGATTTTTCGGGTGGGAATCGCGCTGGCCAGCGCGGCCAGGATGACCACGCCCGCCAGGGTCAGCGCGTAAACCGGCGCCACCCAGGCCACTTCCACCGGCACCGCGTTGCTGGAGCCGGGCGGAGTCCACATGATCTTGGCCGCGCGCACCGCCCAGGTGACGCCCAGCGCGCATGCGATGCCGACCAGCGCCGCGGCCGCGGCCAGCCAGCTGTTTTCCAGCGCGGTGAGCGTCATCACGAAGCGGCGGGTGAAGCCCAGGCTGCGCAGGGTGGCGAATTCGCGCGCTCGCTGGGCGAAGTTCATGTAACTGGCGTTGAGCAGGCTGGTGAAGCCGACGATGCCGGCGACGATGGCGATGAAGTTGAGGAAGCCGCCCAGCACCGCCTTGACCTGCTGATAGAAGGCCGCGCGGTCGGACCAGCGGAACACGGTGACGTCGAGGCCGGCGGTCTTGAGCTTGGCGGACAGCCGGTCGCGCGCGGCGTCCAGGTCCGCGCCGTCGGCCAGCAGCACGTGGTATTCGCTGATTTCGCGGGTGTTGAGCAGGGCCTGGGCCTCGGCCATCGGCATCACCACCAGGCGGTCGTTGATTTCCTTGATGCCCCAATCCATGATGCCGGTCGGCAGCGCCTGGGTGGCGTTGATGCGCGCGGTGCCACGGGTGGACACGGTCAGTTCCAGCGGACCGGGCGGGCAGCGCATCGGCCGCGAGGCCGGGGTCTGGCCCGGCTGCGCCGGAGCAAAGCCGACCTTGGGCACTTCGCAGCCCAGAATGGCGGCCAGGCCCTGGCCCAACACCAGCGGATGGGCGCGGGTTTCCTGCCACAGCGGCGTGCCGGCCACCACGTCGTACTCATAGGCCGGGCCCTTGATGCGGCGCACTTCCTGCACGTCCTGGCCGATGCCGGCGAAGATGGTGCTGACGCGGGCGTTGGACACCATGCCCGAAACGCGCAGGATGCGGGCGCGGGCGGCCACGTCCGGATCGGCGGCCAGCACTTTGTCGATGCCTGCTTGCATCGTGGCGCCGATCGGGTTCTGGCCTGCGCCTTCCACCTCGCGCGCCAGCTGCGAGGCCGGCCGCTCTATCACCAGGTGACCACGCGCGCCCCAGCGCATGAAGGCGTTCTGGATCAGCTCCACATTGGACTGCATATAGCCGGCCAGCAGGCACAGCGCCAGGATGGACACCGCCATCACCACCAGGGTGCCAACGGATTTGCGTCCCTGCCGCCGCACATTGCGCAGCGACATGCTCAATAACAATTTGGCGTTCATCTCGCGGCCTCTCTCACATGGTCATCAGCGTATCCAGCGCGAACAGGCTGTCCGGCGGATTGCTGGGCGCCACCTGGCCGTATTGCAGGCGGCTGTAGCGGTCCGGGAAGTTGGCGTTGACGATCTTCATGCTGGACACGAAGGGCTGCTCGCGGCCGTTGACCCTGACCTTGTTGCCGTACTCGAAGGAGGCGCTCTTGAACACCGCGCCGCCGGCGGTCAGAAAATCCGCCTTCACGCCCATCAGGCTGCGCTTGTCCAGGTAGTAGACGATGCTTTCGTAGGTGGCGCCCGGCGTGGCGGCGACGAGCTTGAGCTTGTGGCAGTCCACGCCGTTGACCTGGGCGCTGCCGACATAGGCCGGGGTGTAGTCGCGGGCGTACTGGGTGGCGGCGATGTCGCCGTTGGCGGCCTCGCCCACCAGCCGCTGCTGCGGGCTGATGCTGACCGGCTTGCGCAAGCCGGGCTTGGCGTACCACATCGCCCGCGAGGCGATCAGGATCTTCTCGCCCTGGTAGCGCTTGGGCTCCACCGTGCGCGCCAGCGCCTTGCCGTCGCGCACCGCGATGTCATAGGTGGTGGTGGTGGCGCCGGCCGGGTCTTCGGTGTGTATGCTCAGCGACCATTTGTAGGCGCCCCAGCCGCCGCGGGCCAGATCGGCCTTGCGCAGCCAATCGCGCATGGTCGCCTCGCTGGGCGCGTCTTCGGCGTGAGCCAGGCTGACGGTGAGCATGGTGGCCAGCATCAGGCAGGAGGTGGTGGCCAGCAGCCGGGTCAGCGGCACCGATTTGCCCTTGGCCCGCACTTCGCCGCCTATGCGTTTGCGCGCGGTGATGGCCGCGCCCAGCGCGATGCCCAGCGCCGCCACGGCGCTGGCGGCGAGCGCCCAGCCCAGCGGCAGGTCCAGCGCCAGCTTCACCGGTTCGGCGATGCGCGGCAGCTGGGTTTGCAGATTGGCGGAGAGGATGGCGTAAATGGTCATATAGGCGAGTCCCAGGGCCACGCAGGCCGCTATCAGTGTGGTCAGCACGCTTTCCCGCACGAACAGGCCGGCGATCTTGCCGCGGCTGAAGCCCATGGCGCGCAGCATGCCGATTTCGCGAGTGCGGTCGGCCACGTTCATGGCCACCGTGTGCTGGATGGTGGTGAGGGCGATCACGAACACCACGGTGCCGGTGAAGGCGAACACCATGTTGAAGAAGCCCATGAAGCTGACGTAGAGCTGGCCGATCTGCGGGTGATTCCAGGTGGTCACCTCGTAGCGGCCCGGCGCCAGGCTCTCCAGCCGCGCCGCCAACGCATCGCGATAGGCGGCGGCGTTGCCGCGGTCGTCCAGCTGCACCACCACGCGCGATACCGCGTCGGTGTCGTACAGCGATTGCAGCAGGCTGAGCGGCGCTTTCAGGCCCTTGTCCTCGATCGCCTCGATGCCGGTGGAGAATTCGCCGCTCAGCGGCGCTTCCACCGCGTTGAGGCGGTTGGAATAGGAGGCGCCGAACAGTTGCAAGTCGCCGCCCTTGGCCGGCGCGCCCAGCAAGTCCTGCAGCTGGCGGGTCAGCAACAGGCCGTCGCGGCCCAGCGCCGACGGCGGCGCGGCCAGCGGGCTGGCCGCCTGCAGCGCGGCCTCGAAGGCCGGATCGATGCCGCGGCCGAGGAAGACCGCGTTCTCGCCGCCGGCGTTGACCATGCCGACGCCGACCAATTGGTCCGACACGCGGCGGAAGTGCGCCAGCTCCTGCGCCTGCTTATGCAGCATCCGCTGCTCGGCGCGGTCCAGCGAGTACTGCGCCGGCGTCGCGGCCAGTTGCTCCGGCCCGTCCTTGCGGTAGATCTGCACATGCGCATTGGCGTCGCGATAGATCACCACCGAGGCCAGCGAGCCTTCGACGAAGCGGATGTAGCCGAGAAACAGCAGCACGGCCAGCAGGCCGACGCCCACCGCCACCACCGTGGCCAGCGTGCGGCGCCGGTCGCGGTACAGATTGCGAAATGCCATTCCCCACATCACATCACCTCGTAACGGTCGGTTTGCGGAACAAGGCCGTCGCGCGGCGCGGCCGCTTGCTGCTCTCGGGTCACCGACAGCTTGCCGTCGCGCAGTTCCACGATGCGGCGGACGTGCTGCAGCAGCCGGTCGTCATGGGTGGAGAACACGAAGGTCACTCCCTGCTCGGCGTTCAATTGCTTCATCAACTCCACCAGCGCGATGGCGTTGGCTGTGTCCAGGCTGGCGGTGGGTTCGTCCGCCAGGATCAGCTGCGGGCGCGTCACCAGCGCGCGCGCCACCGCCACCCGCTGACGCTGGCCGCCGGAAAGCTGGTCCGGGCGGAAGCTGGCGAAGCGCTCCAGGCCCACCGCGCGCAGCGCCTCGGCGACGCGCTGGCGCGCTTCCTGCCGCGACAACGCGTGCAGATGCAGCGGCAGCGCCACGTTTTCTTCCGCGGTCAGCACCGGGATCAGGTTGAAGTTCTGGAAAATCATGCCGAAGGTGCGGCTGCGCAGTTGGTCCAGCGCCGGCTCGCCCAGGGCGTTGACCGCCTTGCCCATCACCCTCACCTCCCCGTCCGAGGGCGAGTCCAGGCAGCCGATCAGGTTGAGCATGGTGGTCTTGCCGCTGCCGCTGGGGCCGGTGATGGCGACGAAGTCGCCGGGCTGGACATGGAAGTCGACGCCATCGAGCGCCACCACCTCGACATCGCCAAGCTGGTAGCGCTTGGTGACCGATGCAAATTCAACTAGGTACACGGCAATCCTCCGATAAGGTCTTGATCAGGTTTAGAAATGGATTTCCAGCGCCAGGTAGGCGTTGCGCGGCAACGCCCTGGTCTGCTTCAAATCGTCCGTCACCCGGCTGCGGGACACGCCCAGGTAAACGGTGGCGGCGTCGCCGGGGCTGAAGGACAGTTCGACGAAGGCGTCGGAACTGGGCCGGTCCAGCCCCTGTTGCCAGCGCGCGGTCAGCCCCCAGCGCCGATCGCCGAACAGCTTGGGCCAGGTGGTTTGCAGCAGCGCGTAACGCTGCTGCGCGAACGGATGCAGCGGCCGGTTGTGCGAGGGCTTGCTGCCGCTGGACGGCGCGGCGGCCCGCAGCGGATTGGCCCACTCCTCCGGCGTCATCGCGTAGCCGTTGTAAATCAGCTCCAGGCCGATCTCGGCGCCGGAGGCCAGGCCGTAGCGCAGGCCCAGCGTGCCGTCCCAGCGCCAGCGCGCGTCGTCCTGGGCCAGCCACGGCCCAGTCGCGTCGCGGCGCGCGTAACCGCGCGAGGCGGCGAACTCGCCGCTCAGGGTCCAGGCATCGTCCAGGCCGTACTGCGCATAGCCGCCGACATACGGCTGGAAGCCGCCGCCGCCGGCGAGCACCGCGCCCGCGGTGGCCGCCGGCTGATCGGTCCAGTTCCATTCGCCGCGCGCCAGCATGAACAGGCCGTCGCTGGCGCGAACGCCCGGCACCGGGTCCAGATTGGGATTGGCCGCCAACAGATTGAGCCGGCCGCGCTCGGATAGCGGCAGGCTGGCGAAGGCCATCGGCTTGCCGGCGATTTCACGCCGCGGCGTCACCGCGCCGTTGTCCGGAAACAACCGGTTGGTGGGGCTGTACAGCATCGACGGCCCCCAGCCCATCAGCCGCTTGCCGGCGCCGATCTCGCCACGACCCACCGGCACGATGGCGTAGCCCTCCATCAGCGGTTCCGGCAACTGCGACGGCAGCGCGTCCGGCTTGGATTCATCGCCCAGCCAGAAGCGCGGCTTCAGCACCGCGCGGCTGCCGTCGCAGGCGCCGCCCTCGCATTTCAGGCGCAAGTCCAGCCTCAGCTCGGCGCCGTCGCGCCGGCTGGTCCCGCCGCCCAGCGCCGGATACAGCCGGCCGCTCTCGTGGATCAGCTGCAACAGCGCGTCATGCTCCAGCCGCAGGCCGCCGGCCGCCTCGACGGCGTCGTCGGCCCGGCTCGCGCCGGCGCTCAACGCCAGCAGCGCGCCGCTCAGGACGGCCGCAATTCGGTAACGGGAACGGCTGCGCATGCATGACTCGCGGTAGCGGTGGCGGAAGCCTGCAGTTGCGCGTTGTAGCGCTCGCGCAGACGGCGTTTCAGGGTTTTGCCGGTGGCGCCGATGGGGAAGTCCTCCCACGGCAGGATCCACAGATGGGCTAGTTGCTGCTCCGGCTCCAGCTGGCGGTTCAGCTCCCGCAGCAGGGCGTCCGCCGCCACCGGCGCGGCGCCCTCGCACAGGGCCACCACCGCCGCCGGCCGTTCCGGCGCGTCCGGCTCCGGCCGCACGCCGAACACCGAGACGTCCAGCACGCCGTCGCGCTTGAGCAGCACCTCTTCCAGCGGCAGGGTGTACACCGCCCCGCTCGAGGTGTGGATCACGTCCACCTCGCGGTCCAGGTGGATCATTTCGCCGTCGGCGGCCTCGCGCACCACGTCGCCGGTGAACCACCAGCCATCGCGGGAAGCCGCGTACAGCACGTCATGCGCGTTCCAGTAGCCGCCGAACATGCTCTTGCCCTTGATCATCAGCAGGCCGGGACGGCCCTTGACCACCGGATGGCCCTGGCTGTCCGCCACCTTGATCAGCGGTCCGAGCGGAGTCTTGCGCCCGACGCGGCGGTCGAAACGACGGGTCCACGGCGTGGCGATGCGCAGCAAGGCGGCGATGCCCACCTCGCTGGAGCCCAGGCCGTCGATGAACAGCGAGCCGCTGACCGGCAGGCCCAGGCGCCGGAAGAAGGAGCCCTTGGGCAGGAAGGCGCGCTGCTGTACTTCGTGGCTGGCGTCGGCGGTGGTGCCCCAGACCCGCACGCTGTCCAGCGGCCGCGCCGCCGCGCCGGCGGCCAGCAGCCGGGTATAGGTGATGGGGAAGCCGAAGAACACCGTGGGACGGCGCTGCTCCAACTGGCGCAGCAGGCCCGACGCGCTCAAATCGCCGTTGATGATGCAGCGCACCCCCATCAGCAGCGAGCCGTGCAGATAAAGCTGGGACACCTGATGGTTGAGCGGCAGCGCGAAGCTGGCCAGGTCGCGCGGCGACACCAGGTTGAACAGCACGATGGAGCGCAGCGACTGAGCCACGCCCTCACTCTTGAGAATCACGCCCTTGGGCACGCCGGTGGTGCCGGAGGTATGCACGATGTAGAGCGGATCGGCCGGGCCGCGCTCCAGCCGCGGCGCCGCGCGCAGATCCTGGCGCAGCAGCGCCGTCAGTCCATGGGTGCGCTCGCCGGCCAGCAAGGCCGGGCTGTCCGCCAGCACTATCTGGCGCAGACAGTCCGGCGCGAACGGCCGCAGCCGCGCCCAGCTGACGCCATCGCTCAGCAGCAGGCTGGCGCCGACGCGCTCGAAATAGCGGCCGGCGACATCCGGCGCCACATTGGCGTTCATCGGCACCGCGATCGCGCCCAGGCGGATGGCGGCGGCGGAGAACAGGAAGTAATCGAAATCGTTGGCCTTGTAGATGGCCACCCGGTCGCCCGGCGCCACGCCCAGGCTGTGCCAGCAAGCGGCCAGCGCATTGACGACCTCCAGCAGTTGGCCGGCGTTCCAGACGCGGCGTTCATGCCAGCTCAACGGCTGCGCCAGTTCGATCAGCTCGCGCGCGCCGTGGCGGCGCGCGGCGGCCTCCAGCACGGTGTCGATGCGATCGTCCCAGCGCGCCAGCAGCGCCAGCCGGCCGGGAAAGCCCAGATGGATGAAGGCGAAGATCAGATAGCCGAGCGCGGCGAGCGCGATGGCGGCGAATAAATAGCTCATGGCGGCGTCCGTCCTGGTTCAGGGGGTCTCGAGTTCGTCCAGCAAACGCTGCAGCTCGCTCAGCAAGGGGCCGACGAACTGCTGGCGAACGGCGCTGAAGGCGGCGCGGCGATACACCACGTCCAGCTGCATCCGGCCGTTGACGGTGGGGGTGTAAAGAATGAAGTCGTACGGCGGCACCAGGCAGCCGAAACCGATGAATTGCCGGGTGCGGTGCCGCTCCGAACCGAAACTGGAGAAGTCCTCCTCGATGCGGCCCGGATTGGAATAGCAGGCGTTGGTGCCCTGGCAGCCGTCGATCAGCGCGCGGGCAACGCCGTGCAGCGGCCTGCGGCGCAGCGCCAGCAACAACGATTCCAGCCGGCCCAGCTCGGTGCTCAGTTGCCGGTCGCTGCGCGCCGCGCCTATGGCCTGGTGCACCGAGCGGATCAGTCCGCGCGCGCCCAGTCCCAGGCGGACGCGGATCTTGCTCGGCACCAGGTAGTTGCGGAAGCTGCGGTCGTAGCGCGGGTCTATCAGCCGGCGCAGGCTGACCGCGCACGTGATGCGCAACATGCCGTCGCCGCGTTCGCTGGCTCGCTCCAGGTGCCGCGCCAGCCCCGCGCACAGCAGGGTATTGACGGTGACGCCGGTGGCGCGCGCCACGCGGATCAGTCGCTCGGCCAGGGCCTCCGGCAGCACGCTGTGGAAAAAATCCAGCTCGCCGATGCGCGGATGAGCGGAGCGCCCTTCCCAGCGCGAGCCGCTCAGCGGCACGCGCAGGCCGATGTCGCGCTGCACCAGGTCGGCCGCCACGCTGCGGAAACCGCGCAGCCAGCGCAGGGTCCGCGTCAGCGGCCGATACCAATCCGGCCGGATTTCGGCCAGGGTGTCGAAGGGCAGCGGCTCCGACGACGGCGGCGTGGCCGCCGCGCCGCTCAGATGGGCGTAATGGTCGATGATCAGGCGGAACAGCAAGCTGTCGCTGCGCGCGTCCGCCACGCCGTGATGGGTGCACAGATAGACGCAACTGCTGGCGCCGTCGGCGGCGGTGATCAGCAATAGCTGCACCGGAGCGCGCTCGCGCCAGTCCAGCCGATTATCGTGGCTGAAGTCCATCAGCAGACGGCGAAACTCGGTATCGCCGAAATCGCAGGCGCCGGCGTGTTCGCGATGGCGCACCAGGCTGCGCGCGCCGCTGAAGGCGTCGGACTGAAGGCCGGGGCGGCCCGGCAACGGCCGGGCGCGCAGCAGCGGCACTCCGGCCAGCGCCAGGCGCGCGCTTTGCTCCAGCATGGCGGCGTCCAGCCGGCCATCGACGATGATGATCTGGTTGGTGTTGACGTTGGCCAGTTCGCCCAGGTGGACGAACGCTTCCGACAAGGCGTCGAGCGGCCGGACCTCCGCGACGTTCGAGCGGACGGGCAGCGTGGCGGTCTGAGAGGTCACGGCAGCCTCCTCAGTTGGCTTCGGCCGCGACGGCCTGCTCGGCCGCCGCGTCGTCGGCATACCAGGCGCACAGCATGCGCAGCTCGTCCAGCGACAAGGGCGCCGGCGTTTGCGCGCGGTTGGCGGCGACATCCAGCCGGCTGCGGTCGAACTGCCATTCCTGGTTGGCGAACGGACGGTTGGGCTCCACCGCGCGGTCGAATTTCTGGTCCAGCGCCGAAGCCGGCGCGCCCAGCGCGGCGCGCACGCCGGCCACTTCGCCCCACATCCTCACGATGTCCTCCATGCGCTCGGAACGGCCGCCGGCGCAATGGAACACTTCAAAGTCGCGGCCTTGCTGCTGACGCAGCGTCAGCGCGCAGGCATCGGCCACCAGTTGGTCGATGGAGACCAGGTCCGGACGGCTGTCGGCGGCCAGATCCACCGCCAATTCCTTGTGGCCCGCCTGAGCGATGGCCACCATGGCGTTGAGGAACATATAGAAGCCGAAACCGTTGCGGAAGGCCCAGCCGGTGTGGCGATGGCCGACCACCACGCTGGGGCGGAACAGGGTCACCGGCAGGCCGTGGCGCTGGTACAGCAGGTGCAGCGCCTGCTCCGCGCTCCACTTGGTCACCTGGTAGGTGTTGGCCATGTGGCTGCGCGCATGCAGCTCTTCCTTGACCAGGCCGCCGGCCATGCCGGCCACGTAGGCGGTGGATACATAGTAGAAGCGCCGACAGGCCGGCGCGTGGCGCTGCACCGCCTCGTACAGCCGAGTGCTGTTGCCGACGTTGGTGGCGAAGGACTGCGACAGCTTGTGGGACGAGTAGCTCATCTCCGCCGCCACATGCCACACCTCGGTGACGCCGGCCAGCGCGGCGCCGTCCAGCGTTTCTTCCAGCTGGGCGAAATCGACGTTGAGCACGTCCAGATGGCTTTCCAGCGCGCCACGGATGTCCAGGCCGCAGCCCTTGGCCGCTGCCACCACCGCGTTGATGGTGCGCATGCCGTCGGGGTCGTTGCGCGACAGGGCCAGCACGCGGGCGCCGCGCGCCAGGAAATTGGCCGCCAGGGCGCCGCCGACAAAGCCGGTGGCGCCGGAAATCAGGATCTGATGCACTTGATGCTCCTCATTGCGCGATGAGCCGTCGAAGCGCCCCCGCGGGGGCGCTTCCGCGGCGGATCAGAGTTCGATGATGTGTTCGTCCACCTTCACGCCCACGTGGCGGCCCGGCTCGGTGCCGAAGCCCAGCACGCGATCGCCCGGCTTCAGCTCGGTGACGTTGCGCGGCTTGGCCTCGTCGGAGAACACGCGCACGTGCCAGTCGTCCTGCATGATGATGTTGACCTTGCGGTTTTGCGGGAAGGTGGCCTCGATCAGCAGCAACGGGCGGATTTCGGTCTTGGTGCGGCCGACGAAGATCTGGCGGGTTTCGCCGCGGGCGTTCACCGTGGTCAGCGTGCTGCCGGCGCGCAGCTCGCTGATATAGCTGGTGCGGTCATTGGCCTGGAACACATAGCTGTGCACCGAGGCGGCATTGATGCGGAACGGACGCAGTTCCATGTAAGGCAGGTGGAAGACTTCGGGACAGCACAGGATGCCGCCGGTGGAAGTGGAGCCAACCAGAATGCCTTCGTCCGGGTTGAACATATGCGTGGTGTCGATGCAGGCGCGGTAGCCCAGGCCCAGGTGAGTGATGCGCTCGATCACGCCAACCTGGATATCGATGCGCGGCGTGGCCTGCGCGTCCATCTTGTGGGCGAAGCGGTCGAACTGCTCCATGTCGGTAAAGGCCACCAGCACGCCGTCGCTGCCCAGTTCCAGCACGCCCAGCGCGATCACCGCGTCGTCCACGTCCTGGTTCACTTCCTTGAGCAGCACGGTATTGGTCTTGTGCAGCTCGGCGATCACCAGTTCCAGCGGGATATTGGTGGGATCCTTGAAGGACACCATCAGGAAATCGTAGTGCATGCCGTCGTGGAAGGAGGCGTGCAAGGACGCCGCGTTATCGACGTGAGCGCGCC
Organism: Chromobacterium sp.; assembly: GCF_041912965.1. Classification (NCBI taxonomy): domain Bacteria; kingdom Pseudomonadati; phylum Pseudomonadota; class Betaproteobacteria; order Neisseriales; family Chromobacteriaceae; genus Chromobacterium; species Chromobacterium sp. Next base: position 25,387 of record NZ_JAYSGF010000008.1, read on the forward strand.
AGCTGGTGCGGAAGCCGGCGGCGCGGGCGGCGGCCAGCAAAGAGGGCTGGCTGCTGGAAATCACCGACACCTGGATCAGTTCCTTGCCGGCGGTCGGCGCGATCTGCGTCGACAACTCGGCCCACTGCTCGGCCGATTCGATGTGCAGCACGCGCTGCAGCCGCGGCGACACCGCCTGGCTCAGCATTTTCAGGTTGTCGGCGTAGAGCACGATGCCGTTGTAACGGCCCTGGCCCAAACGCTGGATGATGGCGCGGCGGCCCTCTTCGCTCAGCGCCGCCAGCACCTTGGAGTCGTACCACAGCACGTTGCCATCGTTGCTGCGCATCTCGGTGGTGAACGGGGACAGCGCGGCGTTGCTCGGCGGCACCGGTTCGCGTGGCGTCGTGGGATTGCGTTGCTCCGCCTGCTTGTCGTTGGCCGCGGTCTTGTCGGCCGCTGCGGTTTTTTCCGCGCTCGCGGACGGACGTTTGCTCAAGGTTTGTTCCATGGTGGTTCCAGGTGGTTTAGCAACAGCGGTTGCGAGAAAAAGAGACAAACAAGGCCCGGTTCACTGCCAGGCCCGGATGACGACGGGCGGCGCCGACGGCATCGAAAACACGGACGGGGCCACCGCGCGGCGGTTGGCCGCGGTCAGCGGCACCGACAACACCAGCGCCTCGTCCACGCCGAAACGGGTTGGCGCCGACAGGGCCTGCGCCCGGATGTCGAGCTGGGCGAGCAAGCGCTGCACCGTCGGGGTGGTGACCATCACATAACGGTGGATCTCGCGTTCCCTAGCGAAACCGACCAGTTGATGCAGCGCGGCGCGGATATGCTCCAGCCGCTGCGCGTGGTAACGACAGGAGCCATCCAGGTTCAGCGCGAAACGGGAGATTTCCCAGGCGTGGGCGTCGGCCGGAATCGGCTGGCCGGCCAGCAGCGACGGAAACACGTCGCGCAGCATGTTCGGTCCCAGCGTCGGCAGCAGCCGCATACAGCCCTGCACGCAGCCATCGCGGCTTTTCATCAGCAGATAGTGCGGATCGAGCTCGTCGTAGCCGTCCCGCTCCATGCCGTTTTCCACTCGCACATCCCAACCCATGCGTTCGTGGAAAAACCGGGCGCGCAGCCGCAGCATGTTTTCAAGGTCGGCCACCGGCAGCAGCTCACGCCGGACAATCTGCACATTCAAAGCGGAACCATTCATTCGACACATCGCCTTCCACATCGCAGGACAGGCCACGCCGGACTTCACGCCGCGGGCACCGACCTGGGTTCATAAAAAATTCATGTTTGCTTTCATGAACTTGCGGGTCGAATCGAACAGCAAACCGGGCTGTCCGACCTGGCTTGCATCGTAGGGAGCGACAGGAGCGGGCGTAAGCTAGCAGAACTGTTAGGTGGGCCAGGGGCGAGCGGCGCGGCGATGGCTAGCGCCGATGGCGGCGCGGAAAAGACAAAAGGCCCGCGTGGCGGGCCTTTGACGCCGATTTCACGGCGGAGAAGCGCTGATGGAGCGACGAGAAATACGCGGCTGCCGCGCCAGCGAGGCCATCAGGATGGCTCAGCCGGAAACGGCGATAACTGACCCATAGGACAGTGTTTCAAACGGCTCGCTTCAGGAACTTTCCCGTTCCCATGGCGGCGGCTCGCCGCCCAGCCGCCTGTCGATGAACTCCAGGAAGGCCCGCACCTTGGCCGGCACATGCTTGCGCTCGGGGAACACCGCGTACACCGCGTGCAGCGGCAAGGGATAGCGCTCCAGCAAGGGCAATAGCCGGCCGGCGGCCAGGTCCGGCCCGACGATGAAGGTGGGCATCTGGGCGATGCCCGCCCCGGCCAGCAGCGCATCGCGCAGCGCCTCGCTGTTGTTGACCTGGTAATTGCCGCGCGGCGGCACGCCCACCGGGCCGTCCGGGCCTTGCAGCGTCCATTCCGCGCCGCCGCGGTAATAGGCGTAGCGCAGGCAATTGTGCTCGGCCAGCTCCGCCGGCGTTTCCGGCCGCCCATGGCGGGCGAGGTAGGCCGGCGCCGCGCAGATCACGCTGCGGCAGGAAGCGATGCGACGCGCGATCAGGCTGGATTCCGGCAGGTGGCCGATGCGGATCGCCAGATCGAAGCCGCCTTCCACCAGGTCCACCATTCTGTCGTCCATCTGCATGTCCAGCTGCACGCCGGGATGCGCGGCCAGGAATTCCGGCGCCAGCGGCGACAGATGCAGCCGGCCGAACACCATGGGCACGCTGATGCGCAGCAGGCCCCGCGGCTGGCTCTGCAAGCGGGCGATGGCGTCCTCGCCCTCGCGCGCCAGGCTCAAGGCGCGGCGCGCATAGCCGTGGTACAGCGTGCCGGCCTCGGTCAGATGCAGACGCCGGGTGGTGCGCTGCAATAGCCGCACGCCCAGCCGCGCCTCCAGTTGCAGGATGCGCTTGCTGACCGCGGACTTGCTCAAGCCCAGCTTGCGGCCGGCGGCGGCGAAGCTGCCGCACTCGATCACCGCGACGAACAAGGGCAGCGCGGCAAAACGCTCGCCTTCTCCGATATTGTCCACTTTGACTCCACTATCCGTTTCCACTAAACCGGATTATCGCGCATCACGCCACGATATACAGTGTCCGCCACACCTTGACGCGAGATAACAACCATGGACACAAAACGGCTGGACAGCCCGCTGGCGCTCGCCGCCGGCGCGATGCTGGCCTGGATGATTCACTGCAACAGCCAGCTGGCCGCGCACAGCGGCCCGCTGCAAGCCTCTTGGCTGGCGCATGGCCTGGGCGCGCTGACGGCGTTGGCGCTGTGGCGCGCGACAGCGCGATCTAGCCCAGCGCCGGCGGCCGGCCGGCCGCCGCGCTGGGCCTATCTGGGCGGCCTGCCCGGCGCGTTGACGGTGGCGCTGGCGGCCATCGCGGTCAATAGCCCGCTGGCGCTGGCCGGCACCCTGGCGCTGGCCATCGCCGGCCAGTTGCTATTCGGCCTGCTGTGCGAACGCTTCGGCCTGCTCGCCGCCCGGCGCGCGCTGACCGTCCACGACGCGCTGGCCGCGCTCTTGGTGCTCGGCGGCTGCGCGGTGCTGATCTTCGCCGTTCAGGAGCCGATATGAGCGTTTACATCCTGCTGGCGCTGCTCAACGGCGTCTGCATCGGCGCCAGCCGCGCCATCAACGGCCGCCTGGCCCAGCAAGGCGGCGCCTTCGCCGCGTCCTGGTGGAATCATCTGGTGGGCTTCCTGCTGCTGAGCGCGCTGCTGCCGATGCTATCCGGCAGTGCCGGCAGCGGCCTGGCCGACGCGCCGGTCGGCGCTTATCTGGGCGGCGTGCTGGGCGCGCTGTTCGTCGCGGTCAACAGCCATGTGCTGACGCGGCTGGGCATGATGAAAACCACGCTGCTGGTGATCGCCGGGCAGATGCTGACCGGCATCCTGCTGGATCGCCTCGCCGGCATCGAACGTCCGGCGCTGGCCCAGTTGCTGGGCGCGGCGCTGATCCTGGCCGGGCTGTGGCTGGCGCGGCGGCCGGCGGCCCAGCCGGCGATGGCGCGCGCCGCCGCCCGGTAGCGCCGCGCAATGCTTGCTATGCTGAAAGTCCACTCCGCGCGGCTAGACAACCATGGTCCCACCCCTAGGCCCCCACTCCGAACGGCAGCTGTACCGCGACGCCGACGGCCGTTATTGCGCGCGGCTGGGCGGCTACCAGTTCAGCAGCGTGTTCCAGCCGCTGTTCTACCGCAGCGGCGGCGTGTTCGGCCATGAGGCGCTGCTGCGCGTCCGCACGCTGGATGGCCAATCGCCGCCTCCGGACGCCTTCTTCGCCAGCCTGCAGCCAGAACTGGCGCTGGAGGCGGACCAGCTGGCGCGGCTGATCCACATCCGCAACTTCGCGCAAAGCGGCCAGGCCGGCTGCCTGAGCCTGAACCTGCTGGCGCAGACCGCCGTCGTGGACAATGACGGCCGCACTCACCTGCCGCTGCTGCAAGGCCTGCTGGACTCGCTGGAGCTGGACAGCGCCGGGGTGATCTTCGAGCTGCCGGAATACGAGGTAGAGCACCACGGCCAGCCGCTGATCAACAGCCTGCGCCTGACCGCGGAAGCTGGCTTCGGCTTGTCGGTGGACGATTTCGGCGCGGTGGCCGCGCGCCACGGCAAGGTCAAGGCGCTGTGCCCGGACCTGATCAAGATAGACCGCAGCCTGCTGCTGGACTATATGTCCGGCGAGCGCCACCGGCTGCCGGTGCTGCTGGAGCTGGGCTGGCAGATAGGCTGCCGCATGGCGGTGGAAGGCATAGAAACCAGCGAACAGCACCAGGCGATGCAGGAGCTGGGGGTCGAACTCTACCAGGGCTTCTACCTGGGCATGCCGGCCGAGCTGCCGGTGGCCTGCCAGCTGTGACCGGCGCGGTCCAGCCACAGGCTGGCCAAGGCCAAGGCCGCCAGCGCGGCGCCCAGCCACACTGGCGCGCGCAGGCTCCAGCCGGCGTCCAACAGCGCGCCGCCACCCCATGAGCCCAGCATCAGCCCCAGGTTCACCACCGACATGTGCAGGCTGTTCACCATCGGCCCGCTGCCGCCGGCGCGCACCACCCGCGCCACCATCGCCGGGTTCATCGGCAGGCCGGCTAGGCCCAGCAGCAGCACGCACACCGCCGTCGCCGCCTGCCATTGCGCCAGCAAGGCCAGCGCCACCAGCGCCATCAGCAGCACCAGCAAGCCGCCGCGCAGCACCGCGCGGGTATGGCTGTCCGCCAGCCGGCCGCTGCACAGATTGCCGAGCACCGTCGCCAGCCCGTAGCCGGCGAACAGCCAGGGCAGCGTCGCGGCGGCGAAGCCGCTGACCCGGGTGAACAGGGGCGCCAGATAAGTGAAGGCGGCGAAGACCGCGCCTATGATCAGGCCGCTGCTCAGATAAGCCGCCCACAGGCTGGGCCGCGCCAGCCGCCGCCCTTCTTCGCCCAGGCTCAGGGCTTGCGGCCGCGCGCCGGACGGCGTCAGCGCGGCGATGCCCGCCGCCGCCAGCGCCACCATGCCGGCCACCAGCCAGAAACTCAAACGCCAGCCCCAGTTCTGATCCACCCAGGCCGCCAGCGGCAGGCCGGCCACCGAGGCCAGCATCAGGCCATTGAGCACCAGCGCGGCGGCGCGCGCCACTCGCTGTTCGCCCACCAGTTCCGCCGCCAAGGCCAGGGCCACGCCGAAGAAAGCCGACTGCGCGACGCCGCAGATCAGCCGCGACCACAGCATCTGCTGGTAATCGCCGGCCAGCGCGCCCACCGCCTGCCCGACCAGAAACAACAGCAGCAGGCCGATCAGGCTGTGCTTGCGCCGCGCCGAGCGCAGCAGCCAAGTCAGCGCCGGCCCGCCCAGCACCACGCTGGCGGCGAAGGCCGACACCAGATTGCCCACCGCCGGCAGACTCACGCCCAGCGCCGCCGCCAGCGACGGCATCATCCCCGCCACCATGAACTCCGATGTCGCCATCGCGAAAATGCACAAACCCAGCAGATACACCGTCGCCGGCATCGCCGCCTCGCCGTTCTTGCCCGCCATCCCGCTTCTCCCGTATCGCACATGAATAAGCGCCTATGCTAGATTCCATCGTGATACGGATAAATAGTCTTTAATTCCATATATAACGGAACTGGATTCCGTAATTAGCGAGGCAGGCCATGGAGAAAATGAGCGGCATCGAGCTATTCGCCCACATCGCCCAGCAGGGCAGCCTGGTGGCCGCCGGACGGCAGCTGGGCATTTCCGCCTCCGCCGCCGGCAAAGGACTGGCGCGGTTGGAACAGCGGCTGGGCGTGCGCCTGGTGCAACGCAGCACCCGGCGGCTGACGCTGACCGCCGCCGGCGAACAATACCTGCAGCGCTGCCGGCGCATCCTGGACGAGGCGGAGGCGGCCGAGCGCGAACTGCAGCTGGGCCAGGCCGCGCCGCGCGGCCGGCTGAAGATAGGCTTGCCGCATGAATGCGGCGTGCTGGCGCCGCAGTTGGCCGCCTTCATGCAACGCTACCCGGATATCGAGCTGGACCTGGACTATAGCGACCGGCTGGTGGATGTGATCGGCGAGGGTTTCGATCTGGTGGTACGCGGCGGCGAACCCGGCGATTCGCGGCTGAGCGCGCGGCGGCTGGGCGGCTACCGCATGCGGCTGCTAGCGGCGCCGGCTTATTTCGCCCGCCACGGCCTGCCGGCGGCGCCGGCCGAGCTGACGCGCCATCGCTGCCTGCATTACCGCTATCCGCGCAGCGGCAAACTGGCGCCGTGGCCGCTGGCCTGCCTCGCCGAGGATGCGCCGGCGCTGCCGGTCCATGCCTGCGCCAATACCGGCGACGCGCTGATCCAGCTGGCGGAGCAAGGCGCCGGCATCGCCTGCCTGCCGGATTTCACCGTGCGCCGCCAACTGGCGGACGGACGGTTGCAGGCGCTGCCGGACGCCTGGGCCGAGCGCAGCGGCACGCTCTACCTGCTATGGCCCAGCTCGCCCTATCTGCCGCCGCGGCTGCGCGCCTTCATCGACTTCTTCGCCGAACGCGGCTTTCCCGGCGGCTGAACGCCGCCGGAACCAGGTTCAGGGCGCCGACACCAGCTTGTCCGCCATCGCCTTGATCGCCCGCATCTGCACCCCGCTCTTCCAGGCGAAATTGATGCCGGTGTAGCCGAACCAGTCCCAGCAGCCATTGGGATTGCCCGGCGGCAGCGCCGTGGTCTGCGGATACAGCACGATGATGCGATTACTGTCCGCCCACTCGTTGTAGCCGGCATGCGCATAGTAGGCGTCGCCCACGGCGCCCGCGTACTGGCGGCAGCCATGCAGCGCCACATGCACCTTGCAGGACGCGCCCTCGGCGCAGGCGCGCGGCACATAGACATAGCCTTCGTCGGCCAGACTGCTGCCCGGCGGCGCATAGGGCGTCTGGTCGAACGCCACCACCTGGCTGCTCAACTGGCCCGCACGCGGCTGCAAGGAGCCGTAAATCTGCTTCAGGATCGCGCCGGCCTGATCGTAGCCCTCGCCCTTCCATTCGCAGTGATTGACATAGGGCGACTTGGTTTCGCCGCAATCATTGCCATAGCTGGGCGTGATCTGGGCATGGCCGGCCGGCAAGCCGCGCTGGTACTCGATGCGCGCCGCCGGCACGCCCAGCTTGCGGAAATAACTGTCGGCGCTGTCCACCACCGCCGTCTTCACGGTATTGTCCTGGCTGCCGCTGAATAGATACACCCGGCGCTTGGCCAGATTGGACAGCGGATCGATCTGACCGGCCAGCGCGAACTGCTGCGTCGTCAGCGCCAGGCCGGCGGCCGACGGCGGCGGACCGCTCATGCACGGCACCGCGCCGGCCAGGGTGCCCTTGGAACAATAATAGGGTCCACCCGCCACCACGCCGACACCGCGCACCGAGGCGGAAAACGCCACTTGATACTGCACCGCCATGAAGGCGCCGGACGACAGACCGGACACCGACGACTCCTTGGCATCCCCGTGATAAGCCGGCAGCGGTTCCGCCGCCAGCGCCGGCTGCGCCAGAACCAGGCACAACCACAGCAAACGCTTGGACAACATAAGCCCTCCCTTTCCCGTTCATGCGGCCGCGCGCGCCTGTCGCGCCGGCACCTCGGGATTATCGCAAGGCCGCGGCGCAAATTAATGCAATGTCATGATTTGTCGGCAAAAGCCATCCCTACGGCCAGCTGCGGCGTGGCGAAATTCGCTGCCAGGACTGTCACGGCCGGCCGGGATTTCGTACTATGCCGCTTATCCCATTGCCACAAAGACATGGAATGAGCACTCTCCCCGCGCTCCCGCGACACCGCGTCTGGCTGCCCGCCGCCATCGTTCTGCTGCTGAGCGCCTGCCAGCCCGCGGCGCAGGCTCCCGCCACGGCCTCCGCTCCCGCTGCCGCGCCCAGCCCCGCCAGCGCGCCGGTCGCCGCGGCGCCGGTGCACCGGCTCGCCTCGCTGCCGGACGGCGTGGAACTGCGCGGCAAACTGGCCGCCGCCTACGGCTGGAGCGATGCCGCCGGGCAGCAATTGCTGGTGCTGGGAGAACGGCAAGACGAGCGCGCCGCCGACGGCACCCAGAGCGCCGTGCTTTACGCCGCGCAATACACGCTGGGCCAGGGCAAGCCGCGCCGGCAGTGGATGCTCAGCGACGGCGTCGAGCGCTGCGAATTCGACGCCGGCGCCGGCTTCGACCTGGACGCGCTCAGCTTTCCCGACCTGAACCGCGACGGCGTGCTGGAGACCGTCATCGGCTACCACAGCACTTGCACCAGCGACGTCAGCCCCAACGACTACAAGCTGATCCTCCACGCCGGCAAGGCCAAATACGGTCTGCGCGGCCTGGACCGCCAGGGCATGAGCTGGCTGGACCCGGAGCACGGCCTTTCCTCCAGGCTGCCGCTGCCCACCGACTGCAGCCCGCAGGCGCAGCTGGCCTTGCAGGCCAAGGGCTGGGAGCGGGAATTCGAGCCGCCTTATCTGCCCGGCTGTTACACCGACGAAAACGACTTCGCCACCGCGCCGCCCGCCTTCGTCAAATACATGCGCAAGCAATGGTTCGCGCGGATGCGCGAATTGGAAAGCAGCTGGATCAAACGCCAGCAGGAGTAAGAGTCTGTTTACGATCTAGCGGGCAAGGGTGAGATAACAAAACGAGTGAAAAGCGGTAGGTACGACTGGTGCATGAGCATTTTGAGCTCGCTCTCACCGTGACGCGCAGCAGCGCGTAAACAGCTTATTAGGCCGGACAAGGCCGGCGGCAGGCTCCCGCCGTCCGATGCCAAAACGCCACATCCCGCCGCCGAGAGGCCTCGCGCGGCGGTTTTTAGCTTGGGTATTAATGATAACAATTCTTGTTTGCAATAAAATCGCGCCAACCACCCGCGCTTTCGCAAACAAGGACATTCAATGCCTCTCCATTCCATCCCGCCGCGCCGCGCCATCTTGCGGCTGCTGCTGGCCGCCGGTTTCGGCCTGCTGCTGAGCGCCTGCGACGCGCCGGCGCCAAACGCCGCCGGCCCCGCCGCCAACGCAGCAACCGGCCAATGGCCGCGCACGCTGGACACGCCCAAGGGCCCGCTGACGCTGCAGCGGCCGCCGCTGCGCATCGTGTCCACCAGCGTGACGCTAACCGGCACCCTGCTCGCCATCCAGGCGCCGGTGGTGGCCAGCGGCGGCAGCGCCGCCAATTCCAAGGTCACCGACAGCCAGGGCTTCTTCACTCAATGGGGCGAGGTGGCCAAGCAACGCGGCGTGCAAGCGCTATACCAGGGAGAACCCAGCGCCGAGGCCATCATCGCCGCCCAGCCGGACCTGATCGTGATGGCCGGCACCGGCGGCGACTCCGCGCTCAAGCTGTACGAGCAACTCAGTCAGCTGGCGCCCACCCTGGTGGTCAATTACGACGACAAGAGCTGGCAGGAACTGGCCTTGCTGCTCGGCCGCGCCAGCGGCCGCGAAGCCGACGCCCAGGCGGTGATCGCCGGTTTCGACGCCGAAGTGGCGCGCCTGAAAACCCGCCTCAAGCTGCCGCCGCAGCCCACCGCCGCGATGGTCTATTACGAGAACGGCTCCGGGGCCAATCTGTGGACGCCGGAATCGGCGCAGGGCAAGCTGCTGCAAGCGCTGGGCTTCACGCTCGCCACCGCGCCGGACAGCGTCAAGGGCAATACCAGTCAGGGCGTGCGCCGCGACATCGTGCAGCTGTCCGGCGAGAAATTCGCCGAAGGCCTGCGCGGCAACAGCATCATGCTGTTCAACGCCGAGCCCGCGATGGTGCCGCGCGTGCTGGCCAATCCCTTCCTGGCCGACAATGCCGCGGTGCGCGGCAAGCAGGTTTTTGCCGCCGGTTTCGACACCTTCCGCCTCGATTACTACAGCTCGCGCAATCTGCTGGCGCGGCTGGCCCGGCAGTTCCAATAAGCGGCATGCAGGCCAGCGTCTGAACTGGCCTGCCTTCCCCTCCTCTTCCGCCTTCCCGGAGCGCAGCGCGCTCCACCTCCATCCCATTCCAGCAGTTGTTCGCGTCATCTCCACCGCCATGCCCGGTTCCGGCTGTCTGCGCCGCTTAGCCGCCACGTCCTCGTCAATTGTAATTTTTTAAAGTAAATAATCAATGTTATTCATTTTAAAATTTACAATTACAGCAATCGATACCTTTGTTTCGATAGTTTCGTATATTTCACCCCCCATCCAAAACCCAGGCCAATTTCGGTCACGCCGGCCTTGGACGCAAAAAACCCCAGGGGCGCCACGGCGCAACCCTGGGGGTGGAATGCGATATCGAGCTCTCGGCTCAAACGAGCCCAGCGCGACTTCAAGAACACATCGGCCTCAAACAACGCAACGCCGACTGACAGCCCTCCGCCGGCCAAATCATCCGCCGAGACCGACTCAGCCGGCTTTATTGATCACCGCTTCGATGCGCTAGCCATCCGGATCCACGACGAAAGCCGCGAAATAATGACATCCATAGTGAGGCCGCGGCCCCGGCGCGCCATTGCAGCGCCCGCCGTGTTGCAACGCGGCCGCGTGAAACGCGCGCACCTGATCAGGGGTTTCGGCGGCAAAAGCCAGATGGAAGCCATCGCCGGGAAGCGCGACCTCGGGCACCCATTTCAGCGACAACTTGTCGCCTCCGCCGGCCTTGCCGTAACCCAGCGCCGTATCGTGCTCAAATACCCGGACATAGCCCAGCGGGGCGAGCACCGCGTCGTAAAACGCGCCGGAGCGGCCCAAGTCGCGGACGCCGAAAGAGATGTGGTGAAGCATGGTCGTTCCCATCCATGAAGTTCATGTCTCTGTGGCCAGGCTGGCCGCAGCCAAAACAAAGGCCGCCCGAAGGCGGCCTGCTCATAAGAACGTGTTTACGATCTCGCGAGCTAAGGCGAGACAAGGCGAAAACGGTTGAAGAAGCGGAATGTACAGGTGGTACATGAGCATTCTGAAAGCGTTTTTAACGCTGTATCGCCGACGCGCAGCAGATCGTAAACAGGTTCTAAGCGCGCGAAACCGGGCTCGACGAACTCCGTTCCGCTCAGGTCCAGCCCAGGCTGGCCAGCTCTTCCGCGCTAAGATGCCGCCATTCGCCCTGAGGCAATTCGCCCAGCGTCACCTCGCCCAGGCTGATGCGGTGCAGCTGTTCCACCCGGTTGCTGGCCGCCGCCACCATGCGCTTGACCTGGTGGTACTTGCCCTGGGTGATGGTGAGCAGGATCACGTGGCTGTCCAGCTGCTCTATGCTGTCGGCGGCGAACTCCGCGCCTTCGTCGTTCAGATAGACCCCGCTTTGCAGCTTGGCGATGAATTCCTCGCTGGCCGCGTGCTTCAACGTGACCTGATAGCACTTGGGCACCAGCTTCTTGGGCGAGCTGAGCGCGTGCACGAACTGGCCGTCGTTGGTCAGCAAGATCAGGCCGGTGGTGTCCACGTCCAGCCGGCCCACCGCGGTGATGCCCAGATTGCCGAACTGATAAGGCAGCAGCCGGTAGATGCCCGGATTGTGCTGCGGCTTGTGCGAGGTTTCGTAATTGGGCGGCTTGTGAAACAGCAGGTAGAGCGGGCCGGTCACCACCTCCCAGGGCTTGTCGTCCACCACCAGCTGCCGGATATCGGCCAGTTCCACTTGCTGACGGTAGTTGTCGACGATCTCGCCATTGAGTTCGACCAGGCCGTAGTCGATCAGCTGCCGGCATTCCTTGCGGCCGCCGAAGCCTTGTTGCTGCAATAGTCGGTAAAGTTCCATCATCGGATGGTAGCACACCGACCTGCGCGCCCCGGCCTCAGGACACCAGCGGCCGCGCCGGATCGGCCACGCACACCCGGTCGCGCCCTTCCTTCTTGGCGCGGTACAAGGCGGCGTCGGCCGCCCTGACCACGCTGACGGCGTCGACGCCGTGCAAGGGGCTCAAGGCCAGGCCCACCGATAGCGTGATGCTCAGCGGCTGGCCCAGGGCGACGATGGGCAGCGCGCGCACTTCGCAGCACAGCTGCTGCGCCTTGGCATAGGCCGCGTCCAGCGACGCTCCCGGCAGCAGCACGAAGAATTCCTCGCCGCCGTAGCGGCAGACGATGTCGCCGCTGCGGAAGGCATCGCTCAAGTGGGCGGCCAAGGCGGTCAGCACCGCGTCGCCGCAGGGGTGGCCGTAGTTGTCGTTGATGCGCTTGAAATGGTCGGCATCTATCATCAGCACCGCCACATCGCGGTGCAAGGCCAGCATATGGCTGAGGATGCGCGGCAGGATATCGTCCAGATGACGGCGGTTGAACAGCCCGGTCAACGGATCGCGCAGCGCCTGTTCGCGCAGCCCTTGCTGCAGGGTTTCGATCTCGCTCAGGTTCTGGCGCAGCGCCCGATTGGCCTGCAGCAAATCCTGCTCCAGGCGCTTGCGCTCGCTGATATCGTTAATGCCGTTGATCACGCACCAGCCATCGTCGGCCTTGACCACGGAACAGGAAATCAGCGCCCAGAATTCACGGCCGTCGGCGGCGCGCAACCTCACTTCGCGATCGCTGACGCAACCGCCCAGGCGCAGCAGCGCCGATACCCGCTCGCGCTCGGCCGGGTCGACATAGAAATCCTGTACCCGCAACGACCGCTCCGGCGCCAGATGATCGCGGAACAACTCCTCGGCGCGCGCATTGGCGTAGATCAGCTCGCCGCCATGCAAGCGGTTCATCGCCAGCGGGAACGGCGCGGCATCCGCCATCAGCCGCAACCTGGCCTCGCTGTCCGCCAGTTCGCGGGTGCGAGCGCTCACCTTGGCTTCCAACTGGCGGTTGACGCCGCGCAGCCGCGCCTCGGAACGGCGCAGTTCCACCGCCAGCGCGCCGAACACCAGCAAGGTGGTGGTCTGGATCAACATCATCATGCTGATGGTCAGCAAGGCCTGCGCGCCATGACCGAAGGCGCCACGCCCCAACACCCCGCCCAGCAGCGCCAGCGACAAAATGCCCAGCGACAGTCCATGCGCCAGCCGCAAGCGCTGGCGGAAGGCGAACCACAGCAGCGGCAGGCTGAAGCAATATGGCAGCGCGGCATAGCGGCCGGAACTGTCGTCTATGCCCAGCAGCGCCAGGCCGGCCGCCAGCAGCGTCAGCCAGGCGATCAGCCCGTCCAGCGAGCCGCGTCCGCCATGTCCTTCGCCGCCGCTGGGCCAGCGCAGCAGCAACAGGAAAGGCGCCAGACAGAACACGCCGGCCAGATCGGCCAGCCACCAGGCGACGAAGTGATGGCCCAACGGCAGCAGCGGCTGCGCCTGGCCATGCAGTTGGGCCGCGGTGCCGCCCAGAGCGGATACGGTAGCTGCCAGCGCCGCGCCGGCAATGAAGGCCAGCACATGGGGCAGGCTGCGCAAGGGCAGGCGGCCGCCGCAGCGGTAGCGCACCAGCAAGGCACCCAGCAGGCTGCCCACCGCATTGGCTCCGGCAATCAGCAAGGCATCCGCCAGCGCCAGTTCCCGCGACAGCAGACTGAAGGCCAGCGAGCCGGCGAACAGCCCAAGGCCATAGCGCTGCCCGCCGCGCAAAACCACCGCCAGCGCCAGCCCGGCCGGAAACCAGGCCGGCGTCAGCCAGTTGTCCTCGGTCATGAAGCCGGCCATCAATAGCCGCGCCAGCCCCCAATAGGCGATGGTCACGCCCAATTGCCGCGTTGTGGCCGCGCCTAAGGCCACGATGGGCTGGTCCCGCTGTTGCATGCCGGTCTCCGCCAGCGCGCGGCCGCGGCTGCCGGCGAACGCTGGGATTTGCGTTTCGCCCGGCCGCCATCCTTGGTTGCAAGCCGGCTCGAAAACGCGGAAATTTTAGTCGATATAAATAATATTGGACTAAATCCGCCGCGCCGCCGGGATTTTTATGCGCATCCTATCTTGCTGATTCACATCGCGATTGAAGAAATGATAGTTATCATCTAAAACGGAATCACCACGCCGTCGCTGTCCCATGCCCGGCCCTCAACAGGAAGGTCTACGATGCGTTACAGCTCAAGCCACAAGACCGAAACCCGACAGCGGATTCTGACCATGGCCGCGCTGCGTTTTCGCGCCGAGGGCGTCGCCAACGTCGGCATCGCCAATCTGATGGCCGATCTGGGCCTGACTCATGGCGGCTTCTACGCCCATTTCCACAGCAAGGACGATCTGGTGGCCCAGTCCTGTCGCCAGGCGCTGCTGGACATGAACGAGATCTGGCAGGCGCAGTTGGAGCAGGCACCCAGCGGCGCCGGGGTGAAGCGGCTGGCCAAGGACTACCTGAGCGCCGCGCATCGGGACTTCCCGGATTCCGGCTGCGCCGCCGCCGCGCTGGCCGGCGAGTTGGCCCGCCACGACAAACCCACGCGCCAGGCCTTTTCCGAAGGACTACAGGCCTTGCTGCACACGCTGCGGCAAGCGCAGCAATGCGACACCGCCGCCGGCGCGCGGCCGGCGCTGGCGCCCGAGGCCTGTCTGGCGCTGATGGTGGGCGCGCTGCTGTTGTCGCGCGCCACTGCGGACGAGACGCTGTCCGACCGGCTGCTGCAAACCGCCACCGCCGCGCTGGAGCTGTGAGCCGCGCTGGCGCATGCCGCGGCAGCGCGGATGCCAAGCGTGGATAACTGAAGTCAGATTCGGCATTGAGGCAAGCCGGCGCAACGCGGCATCCGTCCTTGCGTTGGCGGCTCGCTACAGGCGGTCAAACGATGTCGAGGTGGTCGATGCCTTCCAGCGGATCGCGCGACTTGGAGCCCTCGCTGTACAGCTTGATCTTCAGCCGCAGGTCGTTGATGGAGTCCGCGTTGCGCAGCGCGTCCTCGTAGCTGATCAGGTCCTCCTCGTACAGCTCGAACAAGGACTGGTCGAAAGTCTGCATGCCGCTCTCGCGCGAGCGCCCCATTACTTCCTTCAAGCCGGCGATCTCGCCCTTGAAGATCATGTCGGACACCAGCGGGCTGTTGAGCAGGATTTCCACCGCCGCCACCCGGCCGCGCCCGGTTTTGATCGGCACCAGCCGCTGGGAGATGATGGAGCGCATGTTCAGCGACAAGTCCATCAGCACCTGTTGGTGGCGTTCTTCCGGAAAGAAGTTGAGGATGCGGTCCAGCGCCTGGTTGGCGTTGTTGGCGTGCAGCGTGGCCAGGCACAAATGGCCGGTTTCGGCGAACTGCAGGCCGTAGCCCATGGTTTCGCGGTCGCGGATCTCGCCCATCAGGATCACGTCCGGCGCTTGGCGCAGGGTGTTCTTCAGCGCGATGTCCCAGTCCTCGGTATCCACGCCCACTTCGCGCTGGGTGACGATGGATTTCTTGTGCTGGTGCACGTATTCGATCGGATCTTCGATGGTGATGATGTGATCGTGGTTATGGCTGTTGCGCCAGTCCACCAGCGCCGCCAGCGAGGTGGATTTGCCGGAGCCGGTGCCGCCGACGAAGATCACCAGCCCGCGCTTGATCAGCGCGATGTCGCGCAGCACATGCGGCAGGTTGAGTTGGTCGAAGGTGGGGATTTCGGTGTTGATCTTGCGCAGCACCATGCCGGCATGGCCCTGCTGCACGAAGGCGCTGACACGGAAACGCCCCAGGCCTGGCGGGTTGATCGCGAAATTGGCCTCCTTCTTGGACTCGAACTCCTCGGTCTGGCGGTCGTTCATCACCGCGCGCACCAGCTCCTTGGTGTGCTGGGCGGACAAGGGTTGCGGCGCCACCGGGGTGATTTTGCCGTCTATCTTCATCGCCGGCGGGAAATCGGCGGCGATGAAGACATCGGAGGCGTTCTTGCCGGTGGCGTGTTTGAGCAGATCCAGTATGAACTTGGAAGCCTGGTCTTTTTCCATGATGCGGTCCCGCGAGTCACAATTTCAGTGTAGAGCAGCGCCCGCTCAGAATTGATCCTTGTTGGCGGCCTTTTGCCTGGCGTCCGCCGGCGACACCATATTGCGCCGCACCAGTTCCTGCAGGCACTGGTCCAGCGTCTGCATGCCATGCTGCTGGCCGGTCTGTATCATCGAATTGATCTGGGCGATCTTGTTCTCGCGGATCAGGTTGCGGATGGCCGGGGTGCCGAGCATGATTTCATGCGCCGCCACCCGGCCGTTGCCGTCCTTGGTCTTGAGCAGGGTCTGGGCGATCACCGCGCGCACCGATTCCGACAACATGGAACGCACCATCTCCTTTTCGCCGGCCGGGAACACATCGACGATACGGTCTATGGTCTTGGCGGCGGAGCTGGTATGCAGGGTGCCGAACACCAGGTGGCCGGTTTCCGCCGCGGTCAGCGCCAGGCGTATGGTTTCCAGATCGCGCAATTCGCCCACCAGGATCACGTCCGGGTCTTCGCGCAGCGCCGATTTCAACGCATTGGAGAAGCTGTGGGTCTGCAAGCCCAGCTCGCGCTGGTTGATCAGGCATTTCTTGCTGTCGTGGACGAATTCGATCGGATCTTCCACCGTCAGGATGTGGGAGAAATGGTTATCGTTGATGAAATCTATCATCGCCGCCAGCGTGGTGGATTTGCCGGAACCGGTGGGGCCGGTCACCAGCACCAGCCCGCGCGGAAACGAAGCGATTTCCTGGAAGATCTTGGGCGCGCCCAGCTGTTCCAGCGACAGCACCTTGGACGGAATCACCCGGAACACCGCGCCCATGCCGCGGTTCTGCACGAAGGAGTTGACGCGGAAGCGGGCGATGCCGGGCAGGTCGAAGGAAAAGTCGCATTCGAAGGTGTCTTCGAAGATTTTGCGCTGGTAATCGTTCATGATGTCGTACACCATATCGTGTACATCATGATGGTCCATCGGCGGCAGGTTGATGCGGCGGATATCGCCGTTCACCCGGATCATCGGCGGCAGCCCGGCGGACAGATGCAGGTCGGATGCCTTGTTCTTGACCGTAAAGGCCAAGAGCTCCGAAATTTCCATAATATAATCTCCACGATGACTGCGCCGCCGCCATGCTTGCACGCGCTAGGCGGCTTCATGCTGCTAAAGATGCGGAACCGCCAGTCCGGCGCGGCAGGCCCCGGCGCTGATTGTAAGCTCAACTCAGCCATTTGGGATATCGCAGCCACCCCATATTATTTTAAAGATGCGCGGCCATGCTTCTTTGTAGAAACCCCAGCCCCGGGCAACAAGCCGCAAGGCCCGCGGCACACGACTTCTCGACGCCATGACAGAATCCATCACCCTAGCCTTGCAGCATGTCCGCCAGCGCCTGGCGGACGCGGAACGCGCCGCCGGCCGGCCGGCCGGCTCGGCGCAGTTGCTGGCGGTCAGCAAAACCTTTCCCGCCGCCGATGTCCAGCAAGCCTATCTTGCCGGCCAGCGCGCCTTCGGGGAAAACTATGTGCAGGAGTTGCAGCAGAAATGCGCGGAACTGGCCGCGCTCGACATCGAATGGCACTTCATCGGCCCGCTGCAATCCAATAAAACCCGCCCGGTGGCGGAGCTCGCGCACTGGGTCCACTCGGTGGAACGGCTGAAAATCGCCGAGCGCTTGTCGGCGCAGCGGCCGGAGGCGCTGCCACCGCTGAATGTGTGCATTCAGGTGAATGTGTCCGGCGAAGCCAGCAAGAGCGGCTGCGCGCCGGAGCAGGCGCTGGAGCTGGCGCGCGCGGTGGCGGCGCTGCCGCGGCTCGCGCTGCGCGGCCTGATGTGCATCCCGGAACCCACCGAAGACGCCACGCGGCTGGCGGCGCAGTTCGCGCTGCTGAGCCGGCTGCAACAGCAGCTGGCGGCCGAGGGCCTGGCGCTGGACACCTTGTCGATGGGCATGTCGGCCGACCTGGCCGTCGCCGTCGCCGAGGGCGCGACCATGGTGCGGATAGGCACCGCCATTTTCGGCGCGCGCCATTATCATTGAATGACATCGGCCTGAACGCACAGACGCTCAGGTCGGTTTATAAGGAAAAATCATGCGGATTACCTTCATCG
Source organism: Chromobacterium sp. (assembly GCF_041912965.1). NCBI lineage: Bacteria > Pseudomonadati > Pseudomonadota > Betaproteobacteria > Neisseriales > Chromobacteriaceae > Chromobacterium > Chromobacterium sp. The sequence continues at coordinate 43,271 of NZ_JAYSGF010000008.1, forward strand.
GCGGCGGCAATATGGCCAACGCCATCATCGCCGGCCTGATCAAGCAGGCGGCGCATCGCATCCACGTGGTGGATCCCGACGCCGACAAAGTGGCGCGCCTGCAGCAGGCCTACGGCGTCAGCGGCGGCGCGGCCTTGCCGGAAGCCTTCGGCATCGGCGACATCGTGCTGCTGGCGGTCAAGCCCCAGCATCTGCGCGAGTTGTGCCTGGAACTGGCGCCGCGCCTGAACGGCGCGCTGGTGATCTCCATCGCCGCCGGCGTCCGCCTGGACGCGCTGTGCCGCTGGCTGAACAGCAAGCGCGTGGTGCGGGTGATGCCCAATACCCCGGCGATGATAGGCAAGGGCGTGTCCGGCCTGTTCGCCTCGGTCGGCGTCAGCGAAGACGACCGCCAGGACGCCAACACCGTGATGCAGGCGGCCGGCATCACCATCTGGCTGCAAAACGAGCAGCGCATGGACGACATCACCGCCGTGTCCGGCAGCGGCCCGGCCTATGTGTTCTACTTCATCGAAAGCATGGTGGAAGCGGCGCAGCAAACCGGCTTTTCCGAAGCCGAGGCGCGCCGGCTGGTGCTGGCCACCTTCGAAGGCGCGGTGGAGCTGGCCAAGCAAAGCCCGTTGCCGGTGGCCACCTTGCGCACCAATGTGATGTCCAAGGGCGGCACCACCGAGCGCGCCATCGCCCGCTTTGAGGCGGAAAACGTCAAGCAGGCCATCATCGCCGGCACCATGGATTGCCGCGACCGCTCCATCGAAATGGGCCAACAACTCAGCCAGGATTAAGCCACGCCATGTTCTTCGACACTTTGCGCTTTCTGATCCACACTCTTTCCGGCCTGTTCGTGCTGGTGCTGCTGCTGCGCTTCTATCTGCAAGTGGCACGCGCGCCGTTCAAACACCCGTTGTGCCAGTTCGTGATGGCGGCCACCAATTTCGCGGTGCTGCCCCTGCGCAAGCTGGTGCCGGCGATGCGCGGCTACGACAGCGCCACCATGCTGCTGGCCTGGCTGGTCTCGCTGCTGGCCAATGTGCTGGTCACCCTGCTCAGCTCGGTGCCGGAAGTGTTCACCTTTCCGCAGGTCTGGGTGGCCTTGTCGCTGCTGTCGCTGCTGGAGGTGTTCAAGCAATCGCTGACCCTGCTGATGGGCAGCGTCATCGTGCAGGCCGTGCTCAGCTGGGTCAGCCCCTACAACCCGCTGATGCCGGTGCTGGACGCGCTGACCCGGCCTTTTCTGCGCCCGTTCCGCAAGGCCAATATCGGCGGCGTCGACCTGTCGCCGCTGGTGCTGTTCCTGATCATCCAGGTGATCCTGATGCTGCCGGTGCGCATGCTGGAAGCAAGCTTCTTGACCCAACTCAAGGTAGTACTGTAGGAATTCAGGTTATTTGTCATATTTTTTTGCGGCCGCTCCGCTGCGGCCGTCTATTTGGCAATCGATTTGCATCACCACACAGGAGACTTCCAATGAAAAAAGCACTGCTCGCCGCCGTCCTGCTGAGCGCCGTCGCCACACCCGCCTTCGCCAATCTGCAACTGGCGCAGAAATACAGCTGCACCGCCTGTCATGCGGTGGACAAGAAGATCGTCGGCCCGGCCTATAAGGACGTGGCCAAGAAGTACGCCGGCCAGAAAGGCGCGGAAGCCATGCTGATGGCCAAGATCAAGAACGGCGGCTCCGGCGTGTGGGGTCCGGTGCCGATGACCCCGCATCCGAGCATCCCGGACGCGGATCTGCGCGCGCTGGCCAAGTGGGTGCTGTCGCTGAAATAAGCCATCCAGGCAGTGCAGAACCGGCACGCCCCCCGGCGCGCCGGATCCCGGAAAAAGGCGGCGGATTGCCGCCTTTGAACTGCCTGGGACATTTTATGTCCAAGGTCCTTGCGCCAATGCCCTTTTTAACGATGCTTCAGGCTTGTTACCGGAGTGAAACAACGCTATACCGATTGTCAGCAACAGGGAGTTAATATCACCTAAGCGCCTAAGACAGTTGCAGAAATAGCGGGGCGCCGGTAATCTTCTCCGCCTGTTGCCAACTCTATGCTGGAAGCACCTAATATGGCCAAACTAACCGAACAGGATATCCTCAACTGGACCGGCGACGATTATATGAACGCCGACCATCTTGAGTTTTTCAAAGACCGGTTGTTGCAGATGCAGCAGGAGTTGCTCTCTAACGCAAATGCGACCGCCAACCACCTGCAAGAGCAGGAAGCCACTCCGGACCCGGCCGACCGCGCCACGCTGGAAGAGGAATACGCGCTGGAACTGCGCACCCGCGACCGCGAGCGCAAGCTGCTGCAGAAGATCCAGGCCTCGCTGCGCCAGATCGAAGACGGCTCCTACGGTTTCTGCGAAGACACCGGCGAGCCCATCGGCCTGCGCCGCCTGATGGCACGCCCCACCGCCACGCTGTCGGTGGAAGCCCAGGAACGCCGCGAACGCATGAAGCGCCAGTACGCTGACTGACACGCCGCGCGCTTCACCACGCAAAACGCCCTGCTAGCGCCAGGGCGTTTTTCATTGCCGCGCGGCAATCCCAGCAAAAACAGAGGGATAAACGCCGGGCCGATAGCCTGCGTCTAAGCCCGCGCTTTAAAAAATCAAGCGCCTTAAAGCGCGCCGGCCGCTTGTCTAGCGTCGTGGAATCCGGTTATCTTGCTGCTATGCAAAAACTGAAATAGCAAGGGACACGCTTTATGCAACGCCAGACCGACGACGTCAGAATCCGCGAAATCAAGGAACTGCTGCCGCCCATCGCCCACCTGTACGAACTGCCGATCACCGAGGCAGCCTCGGAAGTGATCTACGCCACCCGCCGCGACATCTCCGCGCTGTTGCGCGGCGAGGACGACCGCCTGCTGGTGGTGATCGGCCCCTGCTCCATCCACGATACCGAAGCCGCCATCGAGTACGCCAAGAAACTGGCGCCGCTGCGCGAGCAGCTGTCGCAGGAGCTGGTGGTGGTGATGCGCGTCTACTTTGAAAAACCGCGCACCACCGTCGGCTGGAAAGGCCTGATCAACGACCCGCTGCTGAACGAATCCTTCGACATCAACAGCGGCCTGCGCATCGCGCGCCGCCTGCTGCTGACCCTGAACGACATGGGCATGCCGGCGGCCACCGAATTCCTGGACATGATCACGCCGCAGTACTTCGCCGACCTGATCAGCTGGGGCGCCATCGGCGCGCGCACCACCGAAAGCCAGGTGCACCGCGAACTGGCCTCCGGCCTGTCCTGCCCGGTGGGCTTCAAGAACGGCACCGACGGCAATCTGAAGATCGCCGTGGACGCCATCCGCTCCTCCAGCGTGCCCCACCATTTCCTGTCGGTGACCAAGACCGGCCACTCCGCCATCGTCTCCACCGGCGGCAACCCCGACTGCCACGTGATCCTGCGCGGCGGCAAGGAACCCAATTACTCGGCCGAGCACGTCAGCGCCGCGGCGGCGGAACTGGTCTCCGTGGGCCTGCCGCAAAAGCTGATGGTCGACTTCAGCCACGCCAACAGCCGCAAGGACTACCGCCGCCAGATGGAAGTGGCCGACGACATCGCCGGCCAATTGGCCGCCGGCAACGCCAATATCTTCGGCGTGATGGTGGAAAGCCACCTGGTGGAAGGCCGTCAGGACCTGAAACCGGGCTGCGAGCTGACCTACGGCCAAAGCGTCACCGACGCCTGCATCGGCTGGGACGACACGGAAAAACTGCTGACCACGCTGGCAAACGCGGTGAAGGCGCGCCGCGCGCGCAAGGACTGAGTTTCAGCGCCAGCCAGGAGATGACGGCGGAGCCAGGCTCCGCCGTTTTTCATTCCGGCGCGCTTCAGGCGCCGCCGCGCAATTGCTCGCCGGCCAAGCGCCCCAGCGTGCGGATCGCCCGCTCCAGTTCCGGCGACCACGGCTGGCCGAAGTTCAGCCGCAGACAATGGCCGAAGCGCGGCTCGGCGGAAAACACCAGCCCCGGCGCGAAGCTGATGGATTCGGCCAGCGCCCGCTCCAGCAGCCGGCCGGCGTCCAGCCCTTCCGGACATTCCACCCACAGCAGCAGCCCGCCCTGCGGCCGCCGCAGCCGCGTGCCCTTGGGAAAGGCCGCCAGCACCGCGTCCGCCAGCTGGCGCATCTGGCGCGCCAATTGCCGCCGCAACTGGGCGGCGAAGCGCGCGTAATCGCCATCGGCCAGCATATCCGCCAACACCGCCAGATACAGCGCCGAGCTCACCAGGCTGCTGCTATTGCTCAAGCGCGCCAGCGCCGCGTGATGGCGGCCGCCGGACAGCCAGCCCAGGCGGAACGAGGGCGCCAAGCTCTTGGTGAACGAGGAACAATAGATCACCTCGCCGCGGCTGTCCCAGGCTTTCAGCGGCGTCGGATGCTGCTCGCCGAAGTAAAGCTCGCCGAACACATCGTCCTCGATAATGGTCAGGCCATGACGGTAAGCCAGCTGCAACAGCCGCTTCTTGGCCTCGTCCGGCATCAGCGCGCCGGTGGGGTTCTGGAAATTGGTCACCGTCACCAGGCAGCGCGGCGCCGGACCATGGCGCAGCGCGAACTCCAGCGCTTCCAGCGACAGGCCGGCGTCCGGCGTGCACGGGATTTCCAGCGCCTTCAAGCCCAGCGTCTCCAGCGTCTGCAACAGGCCGAAGTACACCGGCGTCTCCACCGCCACCGTGTCGCCGGGCCGGGTCAGCAAGCGCAGCGACAGGCTGATCGCCTCGGTGATGCCATGAGTGAACAGGATGGCGTCCGGCTCCAGCGCCAGCTGCCACTGCGCCGCCAGCTCGCACACCAGCCGGTTCAGCCGTGCCTGCTCCTCGCGCGGCAGATAGGCGCCGATCAACTCCGGCCGGCCGCTCAAGGCCTGCTGCAGCCGGCGCGCCAGCGCCGCCGCCGGATACATGCCGCCATGCGCTTCGGCCATGTGCAACTGGGTACCGATGTCCAGGCCGGACCACTCGATCAATTGCGACATGCGGCTGTCCACCCGCACCAGGGTCGCCGCCGACGGCACGCCGCTGGCGGCGGCGCTCGCCCATTGCGCGCGGCTGGGCAAGGCGGCGAAGAAACCGGCGCGCGGACGGGCGCTGACGCGCTGCTGCCGCTCCAGGTGGCGGTAAGCCGCCAACGCGGTCAGCGCATTGACGCCGTGTTCGGCGGCCAAGCGCCGCACCGAGGGCAGCCGGCTGCCGGGCGGATAAGCGCCGCTATCCAGCCGCTGCGCGATCTCGGCGGCAATACGTAGATACAGGGAATCAGTCATCGCTGTTATATAGAACAGATTGGGCGCAGCATAAACTGTTTGCGCCGGCTGTGGGAAGGCGCGGACCCGTGCCTGCGTTAGGCTGGGCGCTACTTTTCATCGCAAGAAAGCGCATCATGCCGTCCACCTTCTGGCGCGACCTGTCGCCCTCCGCCGCGCTGGCCGCGGTGCTGGCCTTATTGGTCGGCTACTCCGGCCCCTTCCTCATCATCGTCCACGCCGCCCAGTCCGCCGGCCTGTCCCCGGCCCAACTCGGCTCCTGGATCTGGGCGGTGTCCATCGGCTCCGGCGTGGCCGGCCTGTGGCTGTCCTGGCGCTGGAAAGCCCCGGTGATCACCGCCTGGAGCACCCCCGGCGCGGCGCTGCTGCTGGCGGCCCTGCCCGGCGTGCCTTATGGAGAAGCGGTGGGCGCCTACCTGGCCGCCGCCGCCATCGTCACCCTGCTGGGCATCAGCGGCTTGTTCGACCGGCTGATGAAGGTATTCCCCGCCGCGCTGGCGGCGGCGATGCTGGCCGGCATCCTGTTCCGCTTCGTCGCGGAGCTGGCCGGCGCCGCCAGCCACGATCCGCTGTTGGTGGTGAGCATGGCCGCGCTGTTCTTCATCGGCCGCCGCTTCTTCCCGCGCTACGCGCTGCCGGCCGCCATCTTGCTGGGCCTACTGCTGGCGGCGGCGCAAGGCCTGTTCCAGCCGCTGCCGGCCCATGGCGGCGACGGCGGCCCCTTGTTCACCGCGCCACAATGGTCGTGGAGCGCCTTCTTCAACCTGGCGCTGCCGCTGGCGCTGGTGGCGCTGACCGGGCAATTCCTGCCCGGCATGGCGGTGCTGTCGTCTTCCGGCTACCACATCCCGGCGCGCTCGCCGGTATCGCTGCTGGGCGCGGTGTCCATGCTGACCGCGCCCTTCGGCGGCCACGGCGTGGTGCTGGCGGCGATCACCGCCGCCATCTGCACCGGGCCGGAAACCCACCCCGATCCCAAGCGCCGCTACGTGGCCGGCGTGATCTGCGGCCTGCTCTACCTGGCGCTGGGCGTGGCCGGCGGCGCGCTGGCCAGCCTGATCCTGACCCTGCCCAAGGCGCTGGTGGCCACCGCCGCCGGGCTGGCGCTGTTCGGCACCCTGGCGTCCTCGCTGAGCGCGGCGCTGGGCGATGAAAGCCGCCGCGAGGCGGCGCTGATCACCTTCGTGGTGGCCGCCTCCGGCGTCAGCATCGCCGGCCTGGGCGCGCCGCTGTGGGCCTTGCTGGCCGGCGGCGCGGTGGCCTTGATCCTGCGCCCGGCCAAGGCCCGGCCCGCCAGCGCCGATGCCGCGCGCCAACGCGGCTGAACCGGCACTGGCCGCGCGGCGGCCAGCATGATAAGTTAAGGGACTGGATACAATATTCCGCACGGCAAGCACCGGGCGGACCCTTCCCACTCCCGAGGAAACCATGTTCGCTGCCACCGTATACGCGCAACGCCGCGCCCGTCTGCAAGCGGCCGGCCTGTCCGGCCTGCTGCTGTTTGTCGGCAATGTCGATTCGCCGATGAACTACCACGACAACACCCTGCCCTTCGTGCAGGACTCCAGCTTCCGTTATTTCTTCGGCCTGAACGAGCCGGGCCTGGCCGGCCTCATCGACGCCGACAGCGGCGAAGCGACCTTGTTCGGCAACGATCCGGACGTGGCCGACATCGTCTGGACCGGCCCGCTGCCCAGCCTGGCCGAACGCGCCGCGCTGGCCGGCCTGACACACAGCCGCGGCTACGCCGACCTGGCCGCCGCGCTGAGCGCCGCGCGCGCCGCCGGCCGCGCCGTGCACTACCTGGCGCCGTACCGCGGCGAAACCCTGATCGAAATGGGCCGCCTGCTGGACGTTCATCCGGCCCAGGTCAAGGACGGCTTCTCCGCGCCGCTGACCCATGCCGTGGTGGCGCTGCGCGAAATCAAGGGCGATGAGGAAATCGCCGAAATGGAAGCCGCGCTGGCGGTGACCCGCGACATGCACATCGCCGCGATGCGCCACGCCAAGCCCGGCGTGATGGAATACGAAGTGGTGGGCGAGATGGAAGGCATCATGCGCCGCCGCGACTGGCAGCTGGCCTATCCGTCCATCTTCTCCCGCCGCGGCGAAGTGCTGCACAACCATCACCACGACAACCGCCTGGAAAGCGGCGACCTGGCGCTGAACGACACCGGCTGTACCTCCGGCGGCGGCTACGCCAGCGACATCACCCGCACCTTCCCGGTGGGCGGCAAGTTCAGCCCGCGCCAGCGCGAACTGTACAACATCGTGCTGGACATGCAGCTGGCCGCCATCGAGGCGATGAAGCCGGGCGTGCGCTATCTGGACGTGCACAAGCTGTCGGCGCGGCTGATGGTGGAAAGAATGAGCGCGCTGGGCTTCTTCCGCGGCGACGCCAACGCCATCGTTGAATCCGGCGCCTACGCCATCGCCTTCCCGCACGGCCTCGGCCATCAGATCGGCATGGACGTGCACGATATGGAAGGCCTGGGCGAAGACCTGGTGGGCTATGGCGCGGACACCGAGCGCAGCCCGCTGTTCGGCCTGGGCTACCTGCGCCTGGGCAAGCCGCTGCTGGCCGGCATGGTGGTGACGGTGGAACCCGGCATGTACTTCATCCCGGCGCTGATCGAAGCCTGGGCCGCCGAAGGCCGCCACAGCCAGTACATCAACTACGACACATTCCGCGAATACCAGGACTTCGGCGGCATCCGCATCGAGGACAATGTCTTGATCACCGCCGACGGCAGCCGCGTGCTGGGCGCGCCGATTCCCAAGACGGTGGAAGAAGTCGAAGCCGCGATGGCCGGCTGAGTCCAGCCGCCACGCCGGTTCAAAGCCGCCCACGGGCGGCTTTTTCCATATGGACGCCGCGCGGGCCAGGGCGCACCATCTGACGACTGAGCCAAGGGGAGCGATGATGGAACAAGTGGAATGCCTGGTGATAGGCGCCGGAGTGATCGGCCTGGCCATGGCGCGGCAGCTGGCGATGGCCGGCCGCGAAGTCGTCATCGTCGAAGCGGAAAGCGCCATCGGCCAACATGCCTCCAGCCGCAACAGCGAAGTGATCCACGCCGGGCTCTACTATCCGCCCGGCAGCCTGAAAGCGCGGCTATGCGTGGCCGGCCGCCAGCGGCTGTACGACTACTGCGCCCAGCGCGCGATTGCCCACCGCCGCTGCGGCAAACTGATCGTCGCCGCAAACGAAGCCGAACTGCCGCGGCTGCAAGCCTTGCAACAGCGCGCCGCCGCCAACGGCGTCGATGATCTGCGCTGGCTGGACGCGGAACAGCTCCGGGCGCTGGAGCCGGCCGTGCACGCCCGCGCCGCGCTGTTGTCGCCGTCCACCGGCATAATAGACAGCCACGGCCTGATGCTGGCCTTATTGGCCGACGCCGAAGCCCACGGCGCGACGCTGGCGCTGAACTCGCCGCTGAGCGGCGGTCGCGTTGGCGACGATGGGCTGGAACTGGACATCGCCGGCCTGCGGCTGCGCGCGCGTTGCGTGGTCAACGCCGCCGGCGCATCGGCGCCGCGAGTCGCTGCCAGCATTGCCGGGGTTCCACGTGAAACCATTCCCACGCCCTATTACGCGCGCGGCGTTTACTTCGCGCTGCAAGGCCGCTCGCCGTTCCAGCACTTGATCTACCCGCTGCCCGAGGCCGGCGGCCTGGGCACGCATCTGACGCTGGACCTGGCCGGCCAGGCACGCTTCGGCCCGGACCTGGAATGGGTGGACGCAATCGACTACCGGGTGGACCCGGCACGCGCCGAGCGCTTCCACGCCGGCATTCGCCGTTGGTGGCCGGCGCTGCCGGAACAGGCGCTGGCGCCGGCCTATGCCGGCATCCGCCCCAAGATCGCCGGCCCCGGCGCGCCGGACGCGGACTTTCTGATCCAGGGCCCGGCGCAGCACGGCGTGCCCGGCCTGCTTCAGCTCTACGGCATCGAATCCCCCGGCCTCACCGCCAGCCTGGCGCTGGCCGAATACGCGGCGGCAACGCTGACGGCATAGCGCCGGGACAAGTTGTCCGCTTACAATCGAACCGTCCCAACCCGCCGCCTTGCCGTCTATGCTCATTCTGAATCAACGCCAGCAGGAGTTGCTGGCCCTGGTCAAACGCGACAGCTATGTCAGCGTGGAAAAGCTGGCCGAACATTTCTCCGTCACCCGGCAGACCATACGCCGCGACATCGCGCTGCTGGCCGAGCACCAGTTGCTGCAACGCTATCACGGCGGCGCCAGCGTGCTGTCCAGCGTGGAGAACGTCGCCTACCAGGCACGGCAAGTGCTGTGCATAGACGAAAAGCGCCGCATCGCCGAATGCCTGGCGCGCCACATCCCGGACAACGCCTCGCTGTTCATCAATCTGGGCACCACCACCGAGGAAGTGGCCAAGGCGCTGCACCAACACCGCGGCCTGCGGGTGATCACCAATAATCTGCACGTGGCGGACACCATGTGCGACTACCCGGACTGCGAAGTCATCGTGCTGGGCGGCATGCTGCGCAAACGCGACCGCGGCATCACCGGCGAAGCTACGGTGCAGCTGATCCGCCAGTTCCGCGTCGATTACGGCATCATCGGCATTTCCAGCATCGAGCTGGACGGCACGCTGCGCGATTACGACTACCGCGAGGTGCGCAGCGCCGAGGCCATCATCCAGCAATCGCGCCACGTGTTCCTGGCCGCCGACCACAGCAAGTTCGACCGCCCGGCGCTGGTGGAACTGGGCCATCTGTCGCAGATAGACGCGCTGTTCACCGACCAGCCGCCGCCGCCCGCCGTCGTCGAGCTGATGCGGGAGGCGGAGACTCAGTTGTACGTGGCGGACTGACAGTCAGTCCTCTTAGAACCTGTTTACGATCTCGCGAGCAAGAGCGAGACAAGGCGAAAACGAGCGAAAAAGCGGAATGTACACCTGGTACATGAGCATTTTGAGCTTGGTTTCAACGCCGTATCGCCGACACGCAGCAGATCGTAAACAGGTTCTTAAGGCTGCTGCCGCGTCGCCGCTAGCACGATCTCGCGAATGCACACATTCTGCGGCTGCTGGTAGGCATAGACGATGGCGTTGGCCACATCCTCGGCCGCCAGCACCCCGCCCATTTCCTGTTTCCAGGCTTCGTAACCGGCCTTGATCGCCTCGCTGCTGGTATGCGACAGCAGCTCGGTGTCCACCGCGCCCGGCGCTATCGTCACCACCCGCACGCCGTGGTCCGCCACTTCCTCGCGCAGATTCTCCGACATCGCGTGCACCGCGAACTTGGTGCCGCAATAGGCCACATGGTTGGGGAAGGTCTTGCGCCCGGCCACCGAACTGATATTGATCACCGTGCCGCGCTTGCGCTCCACCATGCCGCCCAGCACCGCGTGGATGCCGTTGAGCAGGCCATGCACATTGACGTCGAACATGGTTTTCCACTCTTCCGGCGCCTGCTCGGCCATCTGGCCCAGCAGCATCACGCCGGCGTTGTTGACGATGGCGTCCACCGGCCCGAAGCGGCCTTCCGCTTCCGCCACCGCAGCGGCCAGCTGGGCGCGGTCGGTCACGTCCACCGCGCGGCACAAGGCATTGGGCAAGGCCAGCGCTTCCAGGCGCTCCACCCGGCGCGCCAATAGCAAGAGCGGATGGCCTTGTTGCGACAACAAACGGGCGGTGGCGGCGCCGATGCCGGAACTGGCGCCGGTGATCACGATGAGGGCTTTAGTCATGGGACTTCTCCTTTAGCAATAGAAATAACTGATATCAAATCCTTGAGCAGCACTATAATCCGCTGAAGATTCCACGAAAAATCGTTTATTCCACTTGCTGCCATCGGTTTAATTTATGGACATCCGCTCGCTCAAAGCCTTCATCGCCGTGTTCGAAGAACGCAACATCACCCAGGCCTCGGCGCGTCTCTACCTGAGCCAGCCTGCGCTGTCCGCCACCATCCGACAACTGGAACAAGAGTTGGGCGCCGAGCTGTTCCAGCGCCAGCCGCGCGGAGTGGACGTCACCGACGCCGCGCGCCTGCTCTACCCGGAAGCGCGCCGGCTGGTGGAGGAAGCGGAGGGACTGAAGCAGTTGTTTCGCGGCCGGCAGGACTGCCTGCCGCTGACGCTGGGCGTGGCCGCGGACCTGGGCCAGGCCGACGTGGCGCGTGTGCTGACGGCGGCCTACCGCGCGGTGGATGGCTTGCTGCTGGAACTGGCGGCGGGCTGCGCCGGCGACGCGCGGCTGGACGAGGATGCCAGGCGCTGCGAGGACGAGTTGTTCCTGCCGCTGTGGGAAGAGGATTATGTGCTGACGATGCGCGCCGACGCGCCGCTGGCGGCACAGCCATGGCTGCGGCCGGCGCAATTGCTGGGCCAGGATCTGATTGCCTGCCCGGAACACTCCTCGCACCAGCGCTTCGCCAGCCTGCTGGGCGCGGCGGCGCGGGAACTGGCGGTGGCGGCGCGCTGCGCCACCTTGAACCAGGCGGCGACGCTGGCCGCCGCCGGCGCCGGCATCGCCTTCATCCCGCGGGGACTGGCCAAGGACCACCCGGAGCTGCGCTGTGTGCGGCTGGACCAGGCGGAACTCAGCCGCCGCGTCGGCCTGTGCTACGCGCCGGACGCTTTGGCCAAGCCGGCGCTGGCCCGTTTGAAGCAAGGCCTGGCCGCCAGCTGAGAACCTGTTTTAAGAGCGGCTGACAAAACTCAGTTTTACGCCTGAGGCAAGCCGCGCCGACGTCGGCAGTGCCTTGAGTACGGCAAGCCGGCGCAACACGGCATCAGCGGTTTTGTCAGCCGCGCTTGGTCTTACTGCACCGCGGCGAAAGCCTTGGCCACATAAGGCGCATTGGCGCGGGTCAAACCGGCCACGCACATGCGGCCAGTACCCACCAGATAGACGCCGAAACGCTCGCGCAGAGCATCCACCTGCGCCTGGCTGAAGCCGGTATAGCTGAACATGCCGCGCTGATGGACCAGATAGGCGAAGTCCTGCTCCGGCAGCGCCTGCTTCAGCACTTCCACCAGAATGCCGCGCATTTCCAGAATGCGGCCGCGCATCTCGTTCACCTCGGACAGCCACAACGCTTTCAGCTCGGCGTCGCCCAATACCGTGGCGATCAAGCGCGCGCCGGTGGTGGGCGGGTTGGAGTAGTTGCGGCGCACCGTGGCCTTGAGCTGGCCCAACACCAGTTCCGCTTCGGCCTGGCTCGGGCATACCACCGACAGCCCACCGCAGCGCTCGCCGTACAGCGAGAAGATCTTGGAGAAGGAATTGCTGATCAGGAAAGACAAGCCGGCGTCGGCCATCGCGCGGATGGCGTAGGCGTCTTCCTCCAGCCCGGCGCCGAAGCCCTGGTAGGCGATGTCCAGGAACGGAATCAACTGCTTGCGCTTGGCCAGCGCCACCACCTGATCCCACTGCGCATTGTCCAGGTCCGAGCCGGTGGGGTTATGGCAACACGGGTGCAACAACAGGATGCTGCCGGCCGGCAGCGTTTCCAACGTGTCCAGCATCGCGGCGAAGTTCACGCCTCGGGTTTGCGTATCGAAATAGGGGTAGCGGTTCACCGCGATGCCGGCGCCTTCGAAGATGGCCACGTGGTTATCCCAGGTCGGATCGCTGACCCACACCTGGGCATCGGGGAAATAGCGCTTGAGGAAATCCGCGCCCACTTTCAGCGCGCCGGAGCCGCCCAGGGTCTGGATGGTGGCGACGCGGCCTGCGGCCAGCGCCGGGTGTCCCTCGCCGAACAGCAGCTCCTGCACCGCCTTGCGGTAGGCCGGCAGGCCGTCCATCGGCAGATAGGTGCAAGGCGGCGTCGGCAAGGCCGCCAGCTTGGCCTCGGCTTGCCGTACCGCGTTCAGCCGCGGAATGCGGCCCTGCTCGTCGTAATACAGGCCGATGCTGAGATTGACCTTGTCGCCGCGCGGGTCCTTGCCGAAGGCGTCGACCAGCGACAGGATGGGATCGCCGGCATAGGCGTCGACGTGCTGAAACATGCGTTTCTCCTTGAGTAGTGTGGTATCGCCTCGTGCAACCATTTAGAACGTGTTTACGATCTCGCGAGCTAAGGCGAGACAAGGCGTTGCGGCAGAGAAAGCGGAATGTACGGTTGGTACATGAGCATTTCGAAGCGGGTTTCAACGCCCTTGTCTAACTATTCCGCCGACGCGCAGCAGATCGTAAGCAGGTTCTTACGCCGCCCTCTGACGGGGCGGTGAAGACAAGCCATTGTGCCAGATAGGTTCAGGACCCGGCCGCCAGATCGTCGCGCTTCAGCGCCAACAACATCGCCGCGATCCACGGCAGGATCAGCCAGCCGCCCAGCACATTCAGCGCCGCCACCAGCTTCAGCCGCGGGCTGCCCACCAGCGCCGCGGTCAGCGTGGGCACCAGGTAAGCGCTGCCCAGCGCCAGCGCATTGCCCAGGTACATCGCCCATTGCTGCCACTGCGGCTCGCCGCTGTAAGCGCCATAAGCCCACAGCGCCAGCGCGGCGGCCAGCACCGTGAAACAGAGCTTGCGCACCATAGTCAAAATCTTCATATCTTTCATCCGTTCCCGCCGTCGCCGCGCCATCAGCGCCGCGACAATGAAATGCCAAGCTTAATCAGGCTTGCGCCAAGATGGCAAAAGCAATCGCTTAAATCAGACAGTTTGCGCCACATTTTTACCAAACAGCGCAAGATTGACATGCATCATCCAAGCATGGGATTCCCATTTCAACTAATGCGAACCATCTGCCTACAATCTGCTTGCCCTCACCGCCAAACCGCCGCACGCTTAGCGCGCGGCCAACATGAGCCGTCTCGCACCGCGACTGACCGCTCTGAGAAGAGGAATGCATCATGACGCCGCGCCCTACCCTGCTTGCCCTGGCCACCGCCCTTGCGCTGGCCGCCCCGCTCGCCGACGCCTGCTCATCGCTGATCGTCGGCAAACAAGCCTCCGCCGATGGCTCCATCATCATCGCCCGCAACGAAGATTATTACATCAATAACTGGAACAAGCGCCTGGTGCTGCATCCTGCGCGCGCGGCGGCCAAGGATGAAATGCTGAGCTTCAAGAACGGTCTGAAAGTGCCGGCTCCGGCGCAGTTCCACCGCTACAGCGGCCTGATGGACTGGAACGGCGACAGCGCCGGCGGCGACGGCCTGTACGAGGAACGCGGCGTCAACGAATTCAATGTGGCGGTATCCGCCACCAATAGCGCGGAAATCAACGCCCGCGCCAAGAAAGCGGACCCGCTGCTGGACAGCGGCGTGGTGGAGGCGGTGATCCCCTCGCTGATCCTGCCGCAAGCCAAGACCGCGCGCGAAGGCGTGGAACTGCTGGGCCGCTATATCAAGCAATACGGCGCCGGCGAAGGCAACGGCGTGCTGATCGCCGATCCGAACGAAGCCTGGTACATGGAAATCGGCTCCGGCCACCACTGGCTGGCCTATCGCGTGCCGCAGGACAGCTATTTGATGGTGGCCAACGGCCTGCGCCTGCACGACATCGACCTCGCCGACCGCGCCAATGTGATCGCCAGCCCCGGCCTGGCCGAGTTCGCCGCCAAACACCAGCTGCTGGCCAAGGTGGACGCCAAGCGCTTCAACTTCGCCCAGGCCTTCGGCGTCACCGGCGACAAATACAATGTGGACCGCGAATGGCTGGGCCAGCATCTGCTGAACCCGGCGCTGCGCCAGGCCACGCGGCAGACGCAATACCCGCTGACGCTGAAGCCGGAACACAAGATCGCGGTGGCCGATGTGGCCAAGGTGCTGCGCGCCACCTTCCACGGCACCGCGCTGGCCAAGCTGAAGGACGCGGACCGGCCGATGGGCGTGGACCGCACCATAGAAACCCATGTCATCCAGCTGCGCGCCGGCCTGCCCAAGGAACTGGCGGCGCTGACCTGGCAATCCTTCGGCAGCCCGGCCGGCGCGGTGCTGGTGCCGATGTATGAAAACGCGATGAAGGACATCCCCGCGCCGCTGCGCGCCGGCGCCGCCACTTACGAGAGCGGCTCCGCCTACTGGGCCTTCCGCGCCAACGCCACGCTGGCCCAGGCCAAGCCGGACAAGTATCTGCCGGTGCTGGCGCAATGGCAGGCACGGCTGGAGCGGCAGTTCCAGGGCCAACAGCCGGCGGTGGACGCGATGCTGGCCAGCCTCTACGCCAGCCAGCCGCAAACCGCGATCGGCTTCGCCGGCCAGTGGAGCGGCGGCAATATGCTGAGCGCGGTGCAATCGGCGCGCGACGTGCACGCCGGCCTGCTCACCGACCTGACCAAGGCCAGCGAGAAGAAATACAGCCCGGAGGAGCTGGAAAAAATCAAAAACCTATAAGTAGCTAGCAGCCAGGAGCGGCCCCGGCAAACCCGGCCGCTCCCGCCAGCCCGGGCGTGTTATCTTTATGGCATTCCCTTCGCCCGGCTGGCTATGCCATGACCCTCCACATCGACACCGATCCCGCGCGGCTGGACCGCGAACGCATCTATCGCTACCTGTCTGAACAGTCCTACTGGGCGCGCCAATTGCCGCGCGACATCTTCGAGCGCTCGCTCGCCAATTCGCTATGCTTCGGCGCCTACGCCGCCGACGGCGAGCAGATCGGCTTCGCCCGCGTGATCACCGACTACGCCACCTTCGGCTATCTGGCCGATGTCTTCGTGGTCGAAGCCTGGCGCGGCCAGGGCGTGTCCAAGCAATTGATGGCGGCGGTCAACGCCCATCCCGGCCTGCAAAACCTGCGCCGCCTGCTGCTGGCCACCGCCGACGCCCACGGCCTGTACACGCAATTCGGCTTCGGCGCGCTGTCGCGGCCGGAACGGTTGATGGAAAAGCTGGACGCCGAGGTCTACCAACGGCTGGCGGCGGATACCGGGAGCGTGGCATGAGCGTGCGCAAGCAGTTCTGGGCCGACCCCTACCAGACCGAGCTGCGCACCACGGTGGCGCGGGTGGAAGGCCCACGGGTCTGGCTGGACGCCACCCTCTTCTACGCCTTCTCCGGCGGCCAGGAAAGCGATAGCGGCAGCATAGGCGGCTGCCCGGTGTTGCTTGCGGAGAAACAGGACCAGGACATCGCTTATACCCTGGCGGACGACCATGGCCTTGATGCCGGCGACGCGGTAACGGTGGCGATAGATTGGCCGCGCCGCTACCGGCTGATGCGGCTGCACTTCGCCGCCGAACTGGTGCTGGAAACCATTTGCCGCGAACTGCCCGACGCGGAAAAAATAGGCGCCCACATCGCCGAGGACAAGGCGCGCATCGATTTTGCGCTGGCGCGGCCCATCACCCCACTGCTACCCGCCATCGCCGCCAAGGTGCAGGCGCTGATAGACGCTGATCTCGCCATCGTCAGCGCCTATTCCGACGAGCAAAACCAGCGCCGCTACTGGGAACTGCCCGGCCTCTACCGCGTGCCCTGCGGCGGCACCCATTTGCGTCGCAGCGGCGAAGTGGGAGAACTCAAGCTCAAACGCAAGAACGTGGGCCAGGGCAAGGAAAGAGTGGAGATCACACTGGCGCGGCCATAAGAAAACCGCGCCGGAGTACACGGCGCGGTTGGGGTTTCACGTGAAACGGCGTTTTACTGCAAACCCTCAGGCCGGCAGTTTCGGCCAGTCCGCCTCGGCCAGCTGCGGCCACACCGCCTGCTGCGGCAAACGCGACAACTCGACGCAGTAACGCTTCCACGCACTCAGCAAGCCTTGCTCCTGTGCCGTCGCCAGCCCCAGCTCCTGCGCATCCTCCAAAGGCCGGCGCTGAGCATAAGCCGTGGCCAAGCGCTGCTGCAGCTCTTGCTGCGCCTGCACCGTCAGCGCCGCGCGCGCTGCGTCGGTATCCACTTTCCAGGCCGTCTTGTTCCACAGCGCGAAGGCCGGCGGCTCCAGTTCGGTGGCTTGCAGGCTGTCCGGCGTATCGCCGATTTTTGCCGTCACCGGCTGCGCGCTGGCCTTGCTCCACAACTTGAGCGCGCGAAAATCCTCCGCCAGCTGCCAGCCGCCGTCGCGGTAGACCGCCACTTGTCGCTCCACCGCCTGCGGCGGTTGCTGCTCGGTGGCATTGGCCGGAATCAGCCAGGTTTCTTCAAGGTCCAGCGGCGACAGGTCCGCGGTGGTGGTGCCCAGATACTCGCCGGATTCCGGATGGTAGGCGTAGACGGTTTTCTGTTTGCGTTCTTGCATGGCGGTCTCCTTAGTATTTGATGCAGGCGAGCAGGGCGATGTTGCGGGGGCGGGTGGCACCATAGCCCCCTGCCCAACCATTGCTGTCCAAGTCGTCAGCTACCCCTAGAGCATTAATTTGCGCACGTCGTATTTCGTAAGATTCCTTCTTGATTTTATCTGCGCCCAGATCCACATATCCCATGGATACATTGTTATTTGCATGAATCAGACTCGCGACGCCGACTGAATCAAGAGTTGGGTCAGAAATCGTTAACGTCCCTTTTTGCCATGAGCCGAACACACGCCCGCTATCCGCTCCGTTACCATAATCCCAACCCCGTATAAATTCCCCGCGCAAATCCGGAAGATTGAATGTCGTCGAACCATCCCCCGCGCCATACGTTGTCCCAATCGCGGCAAATAAAGCCGGATAAGTACTACGGCTGGCCGGAGAACCATCACACTTCAACCAACCAGGCGGCGCGTAAGGCATCGCAAAGTGGGCCACCAGTCCCGGAGCACCGGACATGGTCAGCAAATTGGTGCTGGGGCCATGCTCGCATTGAGTCAGGTCCACATAAAAACCACGCGATTGTGTTTTACCATTGTCAAACACGCGAAATGCATTACCGCTGATATCAACGATGACGTCTCCGAGTTGACTGTTCACTTGCGGTGCTTGCAGCATGAACTGCCCGCCTTCCACCCCGCCTTCCGCCAGGAAACGGGAATTGGGTTGGAAATCCACCCGGCCATTCATCTTGCCGCCGCTCAACGGCAAGGCATCGGTAATGCCATAGCCGGCCAGCGTGGTCGGCTTGCTGTCGCCGCCCCAGGCCAGCTTCTTCAACGCTTGCAGCAACTGGTCCTTGCGCGCCGGGTCCGCGCTCTGGCCGCTGTCGCGGATCACCGTCAACAGCTCGTCCTGGCTGGACTGGGCGGCGGACTGGACATTGTTCAGCCACTCCGAGGTCACCACCGTGCCCAGTTCGCCGGTGTAGGGGTTGCCGTCGTGGAACAGGCCATCCGGGCTGTTGATCGGCTTCATGGTGTTTTGCATCGCGCTCTCGCTCCATTTACAGGGTTGGCCCGCTGGCCGGGCTGGCGGCTTGGGGCGGACTCCGGGCCGGGCGGGTGATTAGCAAACCACCCGCTGACCTGCTTCGCTAGTGAATCAATACCGTTATTTTGCCGTTTAGCGACGCGCGTCAGCAGTGGACGGATGTCAGTGGTACGCGAACAAAAAAATGGCAATCCCGCAGGATTGCCATGACTGAAAGCGTAAGTTATTTACGGAGCAATCGGCGCTTTGTGTACGTAACCTCCATGCACACCGGACAGGGCCGCAGGCAAAGCCAGCTGGAAGATCGAGTTATTCTCGGCATAAACGTGGCTGATGCTGTAGCCACCGCCCCAATCCCCTACCCCAGCCATATGCACCCAACCATCGCTTGGCGTGATGCGCTTATTCTCCATGGGCTTGCCATTGCGATACTGGCCATAGTCATAGTAGATAGAGCCGCTGATGCAACGCAGCCAGTTCATAAAAGTGACCGGCCCTTCGGTGCCAACCCCGTATGCAAGCGCCACCGCCATATTCTTGCCATCAATCAGCACTGGCGAATAAGTCAATGCCGCACAGCGCACCTCCGCAATATAGAACTCATAACCATAGCGCTTTTGATCACGCCCCATGCCATTCAGCAAGTCCAAAACGGGCTGCGCTAACTTCGGACCCGCGCCCTCAAACGAGCCATTATCGTGAATGAAACGCCCCACCGAACCGACACTCTGGCTATAGGAAGCAGCATGCATGGGCGTGGCAAACGGCGCGGTCATCTGATTGGTTCGTGCCTGCACGATGCCCTCGGGCGTGAACGGATCGAAAAAGCGGCCGCCATCCGCCAGCAGGTTGCGGCGCGGCAACATGGCCACGGTAATGCCATCCTGGATGCCATAGCCGCCCAGGGTGTTGGCTTTGTCAGCCTTGACCGCCACCTCGGCCTTGGTCGCGCCGTCGCTAATGCCATAGCCCGCCAGCGTGGTCGGCTTGCTGTCACCGCCCCAGGCCATTTTTTTCACCGCCTGCAGCAATTGGTCCTTGCGGTTGGCGTCCAGCGCCTGGCCGCTGTCCTTGATCAGCGCGATCAGCTCCTCCTGGGTGGAACGCGTCGCCTGCTGCAGGCTGTTCAGCCAATCGGCGCTGACGATGGTGCCCAGTTCTCCAGTGGTGGGATTGCCGTCGTGGAACAAGGTGTCCGGCGTGTTGATGGGCTTGAGTGCTTCTTGCATGGAATCGCCTCCCGCGGAAATGAAGAATCGGCCATAGGCCGATGACAGGTGTCGTTACTGAAATGATTGGAGACGATTGTGCGGGAAGCGCCGCGGGCGCGGCAGCGGACGGATGTCAGTGGTCGTCATGCCGCGGCCGGGTGGCCGCGGCATGGTTCGGGTTTACATCACTTCGGAGATTTGCCTGAAACCGGCCTGCAGTTCCTGGCGGATCGGTTCCAGCAAGGCCACCATCTGCTCGCAGTTGACTTGCTGGTCTTCCTGGCAGTTCAGCAGCAGCGTCATCATCGCGTGCAGGCTCTGATTGGCGGCGTGGACATGGACGATGCCGCGGGTCAGGCCGGCGTCGGCCTGGAGGTAATGCTGTTCCAGGTTTTCGGCAATGGCGTCGCAGCCTTCATGGCCGGCGCTGACAGCGCGCAGCTGCTTGATCTGCAGGTGCAATTGCTGCAGCAGCGAGGGTTCCAGCTTGGCTTTGGCGCTCATAGCAGGTCCTCCTTGCTCACGGCGTGGGAATTGCAGGGGTGCTGCCGGCAGAAACTCAATATATTCATTATGGCCTCCACAAACATCTGCTTAAGGATGCCTGCGCGGCACGCGCGGAAGGCGTGGGCAGGCTCATGACAAAGTGGGAGGACCGCAGCAGACACGGCAGCCCCCTTGCGGGGACTCAGCGCCATGGCCTGCCCTGTTTGCGGCAGACGCATGGACGTAGCGAATCGCTGCCAAGCGATTGCTACTCTGCTGAAATAGGACCTCCCAGTCCCGCGGCTGTGGATTGTCACAGCGCAAGGGCGAATGTAAGGGGGGCTAGGCCCAGCGTCAAGGCGGCGGCGGGCTGGGGGGTGGAGATTAGCACCAAAGCGGGCTTTCCCTGTGCAAAACCCTGTCAACAGCTATCGACTAATAGGGATGAGACATATACGACGCAAAGCTTAGGTCATACTCAAGCCATCGTCTTTCCAAAGTACAGCGGACATTGAACAAGCTCTTGCCCCTACCCCAGTAATAATCCACAACGGCTCAAACAAAAAACGGCAGCGCACGGCTGCCGTTTTGATTGATAAACCCTGAGTCAGACAGGCTGCTTCGGCCAGTCCGCCTCAACCAGCCGCGGCCACATCGCCAACTCCGGCAAACGCGACAGTTCAACGCAGTAACGCTTCCACCCCAGCAGCCGCGCCAACTCTGCTTCCGTCGCCACGCCAATTTCCACCGCATCCTCCAAGGGACGGCGGCTGGCATAGGCTTCCGCGAGGCGCAGCTTCAATTGGGTCTGCATCTGCGCCGCCAAAGCGGTGGCCTGGGCCGCCTTGTTGATGATCCAGCCTTTGCCATCCCAAGCCGCAAACTCGCAGGGCTCCAGCAAGGTTGCGCGTAAGCTGTCCGGGGTCTCGCCCAGCTTGGCCTGGACCGGTTGCGCGGTCTGCTGGCTCCACAGTTTGGTACTACGCCAATCCGGCATGACCACCCAGCTGCCATCGCGGAATACTGCGGTCTGACGTTCCGCAGCGACCGGCGGCTGTTGTTCGGTGCTATGAGCCGGCAACAACCAGACATCTTTTTCCAGCGGCGACAGGTCTGCCTGCGTGGCTCCCAAATATTCCCCGGTTTGCGGGTGGAAGGCGTAGACGGTTTTGTTTTTGATTTCTTGCATGGGGGTCTCCTTAGAACTTGATGCAGGCAAGCAGAGCGATGTTACGGGGGCGGGTCTCCTGACCAGCATTCGCCAGAATTGGCCGGCTCGCGTTCACAGAGTTCTGAGGGCCGGAATGGTCTCCGACAAAATTCCCCAATCCCCCTGGCGCACCGTTCAATAGCTGTGGAAACCATTGCGGGTGGGTATGCGCTTGGACATCCTGTGCTTGCCAAGCCCCCAGAGCACGCCCCGCATCCGCCCCTCGCCCATCATCCCAACCACGGATGAACTCCCCACGCAAATCAGGCAGATTAAAAGTCGTTGAGCCATCCCCAACCCCGAACCTGGTGCCTATCACCGCGAATAAAGCGGCGTACTTGGTTCGGCTTACCGCGGTGCCATTGGCCTTCAGCCAGCCCTCCGGCGCATCGACCATGGCAAAATAGGCGACTTGCCCGGTGAGGTGGCCGTCATGAATCAAGGTATACCAGGGGTTCCAACGCTTGGCATCGTCGTTGCGGGTACGAAAACGCATGGTGTTTCCGCGCTGATAGTCGGCCGTCAGTTGGCAGGAGTAGTCAATCTGGCCGCCCAACCCACCAAAGGCGATGAACGGGCCGGTAACGCCGCTGGAGGTGCCATAGTTGAATCCCATCTCCCCGCCGGTGATAGAAGTATCCAACGAGGTGCCATCCTGCGGGTCTATACGATAGCGACGTTTCTTGATCAGAGAAGTGTCATTACCGGAATGCCATACTCGGAATTCACCACCCCCAGCCTCTTTCAACACCAGTGTTTCATCGCCATAGCCTTTGTGCACCAAGGCCACTGCGCTATATCCCGGCCGATGCAGGCCTAAGGATGGGAAATCCACGCCGGTGGAACACAGTTCCATCGTGCCGCTGCTGTACATAGTTGCGTCGTAGTTATTCGGCGTGGTCTTCAGGACATGCACTGTCTGCGCGGTAGACAACGCCAAAGTATTGATGCCATAACCCGCCAGCGAATCGGCCTTATCCGCTTTGCCGGCCAGCTTGTTGGTGATGGTGGCGGCGAAGTCCTTGTCATTGCCCAGCGCCGCAGCCAACTCCTGCAACGTATCCAGCGCGCCCGGCGCGCCGTTGACCACGCTATCGACAGCGGCCTTCAACTCGGCCTTGGTCGCGCCATCGGTAATGCCGTAGCCGGCCAACGTGGAGGCGGCATCAGCCAGTTTCTGCCACGGAGTCCAACGGGACCAAGAGCAGCAGCGATACCAAACACCAGCATGGTTATAGGCTTGATAGCTCTGGTACACCATCGCCTCGTCGGCATAGACTTGCAGCTTGCCGGCATACGGCGTCGGGTAGTTCTTGCCACTGGCCGCTTGTGCGTCCCCCCGCTGGCTATAAAGGCCCGTGACGTTAATATCGTTCAGATCCACCACACCCAACGCCGGTTTCAACGGCAAAGCGTCGCCAATACCATAGCCTGCCAACGTAGTTGGTTTGTTGTTGCCGCCCCAGGCAATCTGCTTGATCGCCTGCAGCAGTTGGTCTTGGCGCTTGGGGTCGGCGCTCTGGCCGCTGTCCTTGATCACGGCCAGCACTTCTTCCTGAGTGACCTGAGCGGCGGACTGCATGCCGTTCAACCATTCAGCGCTGACGATGGTGCCAAGTTCGCCACTGACCGGGTTGCCGTCGTGGAACAGCTTGTCCGGCGTGGGAATGGGCTTGATGGGTTCTTGCATGAGGCGCTCCTGAAAAGAGAGAAAGAGCACAGGCTCCCGCCCGCCAGGGCGGAGCTGTGAGGGGAAGGGGAATACGGCGGGAGGGGCCGCGCGGGAGCGCGGTTTAAGGCTGGTAGGCGAAGTAGACGTGGGTGTGAGCCGGTTTCAGATCCTTGAACAGGTCTTCCAGCCGCGGGTCGCCGAAGGTGGTGAGGCGTTCCCCGGCCAGCGATTGGCCGGCGCGGAAGAAGTACGGCCGGGTCTTGGCGCCGAACACGGTGACTTGCCACACCCAGGGGATGTCCGCGGTCCACAACTGCTGGCCGGCGCGGTTGATGCCGGCGCGGAACGGCTGCGGTTCGCTGATGGCGATGCGGTAGCCCATGCCGGCCGCCAGCCGGGTGAAATAAGGGATGGACAGGCCGCCGGTTTCCGCCAGCTTGGCCAGCACCGCCTGCTGGCGCTGCTGGTAGGGCGCGTCCGCCGGCGGGGCCAGCCCGCAGACGCGTTCCCAGTCCGGCAGCAGGCCTTCGGCCAGCAGCGGCGTGGTGGCGCCCACCAGTTGCCGCGCGCTGTTCTGCGTGCGGTCCAGCGCCGCGCCTTCGCTGCCCAGTTCGGCCAGCAGGCGCGGGCCGTCCGGGCTGTAGCTGGTGGGCGGCAGCAGCCGGGTCAGCAATTCGCTATGCGGGGTTTGCGGGTTCATTGCAGCCCCCTCACCGTGACTTTGCCCAGGCGCAGCCATTCCACGGTTTTCTCATTCACCGTCGGTTCGATATTGGTGGCCGGCGACAGCAACTGGCGGTCCACCACGCCGGGCAGGTCGGAGATCAGCGCTTCCAGCCGGCTCTTGTACAGCTTGCTGCCGGGCGCGAGGCTGGAGAAGTGGGCGGCCAGCGCCTGGCGCAGCGGTTCGGTCAGCGCCTGCACCGTGGTGCCGTCCACCGCCAGCCCCACTTCGATGTCCACCGGCCGCGGCGTGGGCGCCAACACCAGGCAGTTCTTGGCGGTGACCGGGCGCAGGTCTTCGA
This sequence comes from Chromobacterium sp., assembly GCF_041912965.1. NCBI lineage: Bacteria > Pseudomonadati > Pseudomonadota > Betaproteobacteria > Neisseriales > Chromobacteriaceae > Chromobacterium > Chromobacterium sp. The sequence goes on from NZ_JAYSGF010000008.1 coordinate 67,346, forward strand.
TATGGGCTTGCACCGCGGCCAGGGTATCGGCCGAGGGCAGGCTGTCCTGGGCGGTGATCACCACGTCCACGGTGCCGAGGCCGCGGCGCAGCGGGTAGACGTAGGCGGCGGACACGCCGGGCACTTCCAGCGCCCAGCGGCGGTAGTCGTGGCGGTTGCCGCCGGCCGGCGGGCGGCGGATCAGTTCCAACAGCCGCGCCAGCAAGGCGGCGTCGTCTTCTTCGTCCACGCCGCCGTCCATGCTGACGAAGCTGACGCGGCTGGCCAGGCCGCTGGGCGCGGCCATCAGTTCGGCCACCGCGCCGGCCGGCCTGTTGCCGGCCAGGCCGGGCAGGTCCGCCGCCACCGCCACGCTGCCCTGCCCGTCCGCGTCCAGCTGGCCGGCGGCCTGGGTGGTGTAGAGTTGCTCGCCCAGGCGCACTTTCAGGCCGGCGGCGAAGCTGGCGCCGGCATTGCCGCTCAGCTTGAGCTGACCCTTGGCCGCCACCGGCGGCTTGCGGCTGAGGCCGCGCACGCGGGCATGCTGTTCCAGGTAGTCGCGGTCGGCGCTGTCCGGGAAGATCTGGCGGGCGATCCAGCTCTGGTGCTGGTACAAGCCTTCCACCGCGCTGGCGACCGAGCTGGCGCGCACGAAAAAGTCGCTGTCGGGGCCGACGTCGGCGTCGGCGCGCAGGTTTTGCAGGTCGCGCAGCAGCGCGCCGCGTATGGTTTCAAAATCCGGGGTGGACAAAGGCATCAGGCTATCCTCACATGGTGTTGGAAATGTCGGGTCTGGCCGCCGGCTTCTTCCACTTCAACCAGCAGCAGCAGGCGGCCGCTGCCGGGGCGCTGCGCCTGCACGCCGACACGGCGGGCGCGGCCGTCGCGCAATAGCGGCTGCAGGGCTTGTTCGGCGTACTGGCAGGCGATCAGGTCGATCTGGCTGGTGTCCTTGCTGCGCGACAACAGGTGCAGGCGCGAGCCGAGTTCGGGATCGGCCCACCAGCCGCCCAGCGGAGTCATCAGCCGCAGGTAGACGGCGTTGGCCAGGGTGTCGGTGGTGCCGCCGGCGTAGTCGCCGGTGATGGGGTCCAATAGAGGGTCCATGGCGTTATTTTCCGGGTTTGCAGGGGTTGGGGATAAGGGACGCGGGTCAGTGCCGGCAGGCGTTCAACAGCGCGATATCAACGGCGTTGTTGGCGAAAAGCTTGTGTTACAAAGGTGGACTGGTCGTACCGTGCACGCCGCTATGCTGGTGGCCCACCAGGCTCTTGCCGCCGGCCACCACGTCGCCGCTGACGGTGACGCCGCCCTGGATGGCCATGCCGCCATTGCCTTTGATCTGGCCCTGGGCCACCAGCTGCGCGCTGGTGCTGAGCGTGGGCGTGGTGAAGCTGGCCTGCTCGCTGGCGTTGACCTGCCAGTTCTTGCAGCGCAGGCTGAAGGTGTCGCATTCCACTTCGATCAGCCGGCCGCGCTTGAGCACGATCTTGCTGCCTTCGTCGCTGTACAAGGCCACTTCGCCGGGCTTGAGCTGTTTCAGCCGGTAGTTGCCATGCTCGGTGGCGATCACCACGCCGTGGCTGCTGCGCCCGCCCAGCGGCAGCACCACCGCCATGCTGCCCGGCGGCGGGTTGGCGCTGTAGCCGTAGTGCTGGAACAGTTCCGCGTCCTGCAGCTGTTCGCCGGCCAGCGCGTCGGCCTGCACGGTCTGCACATCGCCGCTGCTGTCCACCCGGGTCAGCACCGCGCGGAAGCCTTGCCGCACATTGCTGAAGGCGCGGCGGATTCTTTGGTCTACGTCATTCCACATGGATTCAACCTTTCCGTTAGTTCTTGCGCATGACCGGCAGCCAGCGGCCGTCTTCTTTCAGCGTCAGCCGGGTGGTGCAGCCCTGCCCGCGCCCGCCGCTGAAGGTGCGCGCCATCAGGAAGTAAGTGCCGCCCTTGATGCCGTGCGGCTCGCTTTCCACCTGGATGCGCTGGCCGGGCTTCCACAGTTCGCCGGCGCTGTTGCGGTGGCCGGCGACGGTGGCGCTGAGGGTGTAGCCGGCCAGCCTGGCGTCGGCCAGTATCTTGTCGGCGCGCGCCGCCAGCTCCGCGACGTTGGCGGCGTCCGGCTCCACCATGATGCGCGGCTTGTGGTAGGGGACGTCCGGGTCCGCCGACTGGTGCTTGAGATCGTGGCGGCCCGGGGTCAAGGCCTGGCGATGGCCCTGGCCCAGCAGGGTCAGCTGCGAGTAGCGCGGCGCGTGGGAGCGGGTTTCGCTCAGGCTGAGCACATTATTGCCCTGGCCGTCGCGGCGCAGGATCAGCTTGGCCTTGGCCGGCGCGCTGTAGTCCGGGCCGCCCACCACCAGGGTGCCGTCCGGATCGAACCAGGCGGCCAGGCCATTGGCCGCGGCGGCGCGGTTGAGCACGTCCCAGGCGCTATTGCCCGGGTCCACGCTGATTTTCTCGATCTGCCCCTTGGCCTTGGCGTCCACCCGCACCCGGCTGACGCCCAGCGGCTTGACCACGTTTTCCAGCACATCGCTCAGCGTCATGCCCTTGCCGGTGAACAGCGGCGCGCTGCAATCCAGCAGCATGCCGGCCAGGTCGCGCCCGGACAGCGTCAGTTGGTGGCTGCCGGCGGCCACGCTGTGGCTGATGTCGTCCACCCGGCCTTGCAGCACGATGTCCGCGCCCACCAGCACCTTGACCTCGGCGCCCGGTGCCACGCTGGGCGGCATCTCGCCGCCGGGCAGGCCCAGCGACACCTGCCAGGCGTCGGCGGCCATCGCCAGGTCGGAATCGATGCTGTACTGGGTCCAATAGCGGTGGGCCTTGCCGGCGATCTGCAGGCTGACTTCGTTTTTGTCCGGCGCGGGCTTAGCGGGCGTAGCCATGGATCAGCTCTCCTGCTTGCAGATGGTTGGGATGGGCCAGTTGCGGGTTCAGACGCAGCAGCTCGGTGGCGCGGCTGCTGTCGCCGTACCACAGATGGGCCAGCTGGCGCAGGTTGGCGGCGGACTCCACTTTGCGGGTGACGATGGGCGGCTTGGCGGCGATCAGGCTGGCGGCGCTGCGCTGCACTTGCAGGCCCAGGTCGCGCAGGCTTTCTATCACTTGGCGCGCGTCCTCGCCCGGCAGCGCCTTGCGCCATTGTTCTATCGTTTGTTGCAACGCGGCGCGCACGTCGCCGGCCACCTGTTCCAGCGCCACCGGCGTCAGCGTCGGCTGCGTGGCTTCGCCGTGGAACAGGCCGGCGGCGGCCTTGGCCAGCGAAGTGGAAGCGGTCAGCTTGAGCAGCGCGTCGATGCGGATTTCATCGGCGGTCCAGACTTCCAGCGCCTGGCCGGCCTGGTTCAAGGAGTCCGACGCGCGGCCGATCTTCTTGGACACGCCATTGAGCCGGTCGCGCATCGCGTTCCAGTCCGCCAGCGTGGCCTGCGGCCATTTCACCTCGGTTTCCCACGACAGGCCGGGCCAGACTTCCAGCTTGACGCCAAAACGCCAGCTGGCGATGTCGTCGACCAGCGAGGTGACTTCGCTGATGAAGGCCTGCGGATAGGCCAGCAGGTCCACCACTTGGGCGATGCCGCGCTGCGCCATGGACGCGAGCTGACGCACGGTGTCGTTCAGTTTCACCCGCAGCGTGCCCAGCCGGATCAAGGCGGTATTGGCGTTCTGCAACAGGCTCTGGGCCTTGGCGAAGGCTTCGCCGCCCAGGCTGCGCGCCTTGGCCGCCAAGGCGTCTATCGCTTCCACCTGCTGCAAGGGCTGCTGGCTGGCGAAGAAGGGATTGCCCGGCGTGGCTTCCACCCAGCTGACTTCCACGGTGCAGGAGTCCGGCGCGTCGGCCTCGTGGCTGATCTGGTAATCCAGCAGCTGGGCCTTGGGCATGCTGCCGAACACCGGATGGATCAGCTCGCCCGGCCCGGACTGGTCCAGCGCGGCGACGAAGTCGCGCAGCCGCTGCTGGTAATCTCGGCCCCAGAAAAACACGCTGAGCGACACCTTGCGCGCCTTGCGGCCCAGGTCCTCGACGTCGGCGCCGTCCAGGTAGGGGTATTCGTGCATCGCGTGGTCGCGCTGGGCGCTGTCCACGCTGCGCAGGCATTCAAAACGCACCCCGCGGAAACTGGCGTCCACCAGCGCGCCGGCGGCGGAACCGGCAAACAGACTGAGATTGAACATCAGCTTCTCCTTTGTTGTTGGCTATTGGCGGCGTTGACGGCGGCGACGATGTTGCCGTTTTGGACGTCGACGGTGATATTGGTGGGCTGCGCTAGATGGCTGACCAACTGGCTCAAGCTGGCCTGGATCTGCGACATGACGATCAACAACTGCTCGTTTGAAGCATTGGCGCTTGGAACATTGACGCCTGGAGCGCCGGGCATGCCGGTATTGGAGAGCGCCGGAGATGCCGAAGCCAATGCGGCCATCGCGGCAGGAATAGACAGGGCATCCTCTGCCCCAGGCTGCGCCATTCCTGCCGTAGCCGCCGCTTTCTTGATTGGCTTTTGCGCTGGCTGCGCATTTTTTGGCGTGGTGCGCGGCTTATCCGTCGCCGTTTTTTTCGCAGTCTCTTTAGGCGTGGTCTGCGCGCTGGCTTTGGGAGTCAAATTGGCCGCCTTTCGCTGCTCCTGCTTTGCTTGTTCCCGGCGTCCCTGCTCTTGCTTTGCCTGCTCTTGCTTTTGTCTTGCCGCATACTCTTTTTCAACGGACTTAATATAATCTCGGTTCAGCTCGGCTATTTTCTCTCCAACCATGACTTCCGTATATCTCGCGCCCATCAGATCACTACGATCATTATGCGCAAACCAAGAGAATACTCCCGTGCCATCAACGTCCACCGCGGAATAGGCTTGGCCGTTTTTATCCACTAAGGTTTTTTTCAAATCGACATCATTAGGCAGCGTGCGAGGAGGTCCCCATTTATTAACATAATCTCCGCCGGTCATGCCTTGGGCGAACAATTTGACACTATCCCCCGCAGCCTTGCCCACAATGGCTTCCGCCGCGCGTTGCGCAGCAGCGCCCTTCACCAATTTTCCAGCCTTACCCCCGACACTCATTGAAGCAGCAACGCCGAGGCCCTCGGTCATTGCCTCGTGGAATCGGCCATTAATGACATGATCGCCAAACGCGATAACATCGTTTGTCGCGCTCAAGGCCATTGCCGCACCAGGCATCATGGCGGGAAGCTTGGGAATCAGCTTTGCCAATGAGCCTGGCACCGCCTCTTTCCCCAAGATGGATGCCGCCAATGTCGCGGCATCGGGAATCGCCTGCTTGCTAGCCACCTTCTTTCTTAATTGTTCCAACTTGATTTTCTTTTGCCCTGCGGGCAGGTCCTCAAGAGTTTTGGCTGGACTGGGAAGTTTTTTGGGCGCTGGTTTTTTCGGCGGTGCAGGCTCTTGGCTTTTCTTGTCGCCAAAGAATGTGTCGTACAATCCCAGCCCCGCGCCCGCCAGCGATTCTGTGACTTTCTTTTCGATCGGGCTGGTCATTTCGCTGACTTTTCCGCCAACCACATCCATCGAGCTTTCCGCCGCATTCAACAGCGTGTCGGTAAGACCGATCTTGCCATCCTTGGGCAGGGATACATGGTCTCCGCCCAAAGCGAATGTATCGAAAGCGGTTCCAGGCCAGCTGCCATCCGGCAAGCCGAAAGCCTCGGTAAAATTTTTGGCGTCCGCCTGTACTATTTTTTTGATATCCATTCCCTGATCCTTGAGGATCTGGGGGATCATTTCTTTGGCGAGCTTATTTGAAGCCTGGTTGTAAAGCGTGTCGGAGTATGGTTTTTTCCCATACTTCTTCATCAAATTCTTGGTTGATGCACGGAGAAAAGAGTCATAGACATCGCCCGTTCCACCATTGGTCGACTCTGCCACGGATAGCCATAGATACAGCCCATCCAGCTCCTGCGAACGCTTGATTGCCCTGGCTTTTTCATGCGGCAGCACTGCGCTTTGATGCGCTTCCTGCTTCATCTTTTCTGCAACCGCGCCCTTCAGAAAAGAGTAGACATCCGCATAATTCCCTCTTTTCCTGGCGGCCATTTCTTCCAGCTTTTTCAACTGCTCCGGGCTTAATTTAAGCATAACTGCTCCAGGTCAATGCTTCACCGCCCCGTGAAATCAACCACTCATCAGATAAAGCAAAATTACCTGCCAAAATGCTCTGATGGTTTACTGCGGCTTTACCTTGTAAAGCAGCGTATTCGCTCACATGATTTTTTGAGGCGACAAGGCGGGAATATATGAGAAGACGGCCAGATGCTTCCTGTTAACCAACGCTCCACATCCAGCCGTTAATTATTTAATCAGCCGATTAAATAAGCTTGAACTCACTCCTGAACTTTACGCAGCGACAGCAGCTTGATATCGCGGCGCGCTTCGCTTTCCACGCCGTATTTCTCGCCCACTTCCAGCGTGAAGCAGTCCAGGTAGCTGGTGCGCTTGCCGCCCGGCGCCACCGGGAATTCAGTCAACTTGGCGCCTTCGATCGCTTCCCAATCCAGTTCGCCGGACAGCGGGATGGAGACGGTGACGGACAGCTCGTATTCCGAGATGCCGCGCGCGAAGCCACGGGCGCGGCCGCTGCTGTTCATGGTTTTCACCAGCTTGCGGCCGGTCTTGCTGCTGACGTTGAGGTCGATGACGTCGATTTCCTGGCCGTTGACTTCCAGTACGATCGAACCTGCGTATTCTTTCAAAGCCATGTGAATGTCCTTTTCGGTTTCATGTGGGCGGCCCGGCCGGTTGGACGGCGGGCCGCCGGATCAAGCGTTAACGGGGAAAACTAGGCCCACTCGGGTAACAGCGCTGGGGCAAGGCGGCACCCCGCGTGTTTACCCATTGCCGCTTACAGCAGCAGATCGATACGGCCGGCGAACACATGCAGGCCGTTGACCACGTCCACCGGGATCTTGGCGTCCAGACGGTTCACGTCTTGCGCGTCGCGCTCAACGATCAGGCCGTCCTTGTTGGCGTCCACCGCTTCGATGATTTCCAGTTCTTCCAGCTTGTAGAGCACGTCCAGCAGTTCGGAACGGACCTTGGACGGGGTGCGATCGGACAGCTTTTCGCGCGGGAAGCGCAGCGCCACGCGCTCGCGGCAGGCGCGGCGCACGTAGTCCAGGGTGCGGATGGTGGTCAGATCCAGCAGCGATACGTCGTCCACGCCTTGCGCGTCCTTGGTGTAGGTGCTGATGGAGCGCACGATCTGCACGCGTTCGCCCGGGCCCACTTCCAGCGGGGTCACGCCGTTGTAGAGGGCGTTTTCCTGCTCGGTGCGGCTGGTGCGGGCGGCCAGTTCCACCACGTCCAGGCCTTTGAGTTCCAGGGTGTTCAGCGGACGGGCCGGATCTTCCTCGCTGGCGATCACCGCGGCGTAAGCGGCGGCCAGTTCGCCCGGCAGCTTGGCGGAGCCGCGATACCAGGCGGCGCTGACGCGGCCGCTGGCCAGTTTGGACGCGATGGCGCTGACTTCCGCCAGCGCGCCGACGGCGCCGACCACGCCGATGGCGCCGCGTTGCTCCATCGGGCCGGACACGAAGTCCAGGTGGGTGCGCAGCGCGGTGAAGGCGGTGTCGTTGTTGAACGGGTTGACCACGATGTGGTGGCCGCCGCTAACCACGGCCGCCAGCGCCGGAGCGATGTCCGGATCGGCGGCGCCGCCCTTCATCGCGGCCACGGTGATGCCGAGGCCGGCGATCTGTTCCTGCGCTTTCAGCACGATGGCGTTGCCTGCCGCGCCCTTGTGGCGGGCGGTCAGGGTCAGCACTTCCTTGGCGGCGGCGGCGGTCACCGGCAGGTCAGCCAGCTTGTCGACGGCGGCCTTGGCGGCGGCGGCGATCTTGGCGGCGTCGTCGCCGGCGGTCACGGCCACGTCGATGCGGCGGCCGCCGATGAACAGGCTGGCCACGCCGGCGCCGGTGGCCGGGCCGGTGAAGGTGAAGGAGCCGGCGGCGGCGGCGGCGCTGTCCGCGTCGTCAACCGCGATCACGCTGAGTTGCAGATAGGGGTTGGCGTTGATGGCGGCGCGAGCCAGCAGATGGGCATAGGAGCCGCGGCCGAAGGCCTGGGCGGCCTGCTCGTCGCTGAACACGTCCAGCGCGGCCAGAGCCGGCTGGGCCGCATCGGCGAAGCGCTGGCCGATCACCAGCACGCGCTGCGGGTTGCCCGGCAGGGTGCGCACTGCCAGCTTGGTGTTGAACTCGAAGTATTTGCCCGGTTTGCGGATGGATGCCGGGATCTGGTCGAAGCTGATGTTGGGGCTGGCCATAGAATATGGGCTCCTGGTTGATGCGGTTGGGGAAAGGCGCCGCGCCGGACGGCGCGGCGGGATACTGCGGAAAAATCAGGCGGATGGCGGCTGCTTGACCACGTCCTGGGCCTTGACGCCCGGCTTGCCGTCCAGGCTGTAGTCCAGGCGAGTGCTGCGCCATTCGGCGGCGGGGCCTTCCAGACGGCCGCCGAAGCGGGCGAATACTTGGTCGGGATCGGCCTCGCCCTGCGGCGACGGCCAGTGGCCGTTGTCCAGCGCCTCGTCCAGCCAATGGCAGGAGAAGTCGCAAGCCACCAGGCTCCACGGCTGGCCGTCGCGCTGAGCCTGGCCCAGCGGCCGCACTTGCTCGGGCATCAGCGGCGACACCGCCAGGCCGAAGTCCTGGGCCGACAGCAAACGGCGCACCGCGTAGACCAGCTGCCAGACGCCGGCGCCGGCATAGCCGTGGTCCGCCTGCAGCCGATCACCGACGATGACGGTGAAGCGCGCCTGCGCCTTGTAGCGCTGGCGCAGGCTGGCCGAGGGCTGGCAGGCGCTGATGCCGCCGGCCACGGTCCACAGCGCCGGCAGCCGCGCCAAGGCCTGCGGATTCAGGCCGGGGCTGCCCGCCGCCGGCGTCAGCCGGCTCTGGAACGAACCTTGCGCGAGGTCCAGACCGCACAAACCGGTTTCGTCCAGATCGGCCGCCACTTCGCGCACCATGCGGCCCAGGCCCTGGCGCAGGCGATCGGCGATGGCGTCTTGCACTTGGATCAGCAGGGACATGATTTCCTCAATGATTCAGCGGTTTATCGATATGGCTATTGTCGCGCGCCCACGGTTTTGGGCTTAGCTGAGCGATGTCAGTGGGGCTTGCGGCCGCGGGCGCGGCCGGCGGGGATCAGGCCTTGATGCAGGCCAGCAGGGCGAGGTTGCGAGGGCGGGCGGCGCCGACCGAGCTAAGGTAATTGCTCAACACGCCCTTGACGCCGGTGACATAGTGCATTTCCAGACCGGGGTAGCCGGCCAGGTCCGGGACATCCGCGCCGAAGGCGGCGGTGCCGGCGGCCGCCTGCCCAGTGCCGACGTTGGTGCTGATGTTGTACAGCTCGTTGTCGCTGAAATACTCGTTGGCGGCGACCAGCGTGCCTTTCTGAGCGCTGCCAAGCTTGCGAGCCGGGTCCACGCCGCGTCCATCGTCCCAGCCGCGGATGAACTCGCCGCGCAGGTCGGGCAGTTGAAACAGTTCGCTGTTTTCCGGGCGGGACGAGCCGGTCTGTTCACCCGGCGGAGTGAATTCGGTCTGATAGCGGGACTTCTTGGAGATCATCCAATCCTGGAAGTAGCCGCCGGCGGAATCGGCGTAAATCGGATCGTGTCCATCCACCGAGAACACAATGGTGTTGTCCGGAATATTGACCTTCAGCTCGGTTTTCAGACTCCACACCAGCTTGCCGTCGACAAACAGTCGATAGGTCGTTCCGTCGTAACACAGCGCGATGTGATACCAACGGGGCTCAGGAAAGGTATTGGCCTGCCCCTGAACGCCTTCACAAATAAAACCGGAGCCGGGACCGGCCAGCCAAACCATCGGCGCCTTGGTCTGCGAGTGGATGCCAAGGCCGATCTCGCCCCAGGGAGCCGAAGCGTTCATGCCAAAAACCCAATTGGGGTGACCCGTAAACATCGGGTAATGCCAGCCCTCGATGGTGAACGCCTCCGGGTTGAACTTGCTTTGCATCGTGAAGCGGGCGTAGCTGCCCTTGGCCTTGGTCTGCAGGCTGGTCTTGCCAAATTTGCTTTGTTCGGAACTCAGACTCGCGGTACCAACCAGCACGGCTTCCTTGCCGCTGATCAGGTCGATCAGCTTGTTACGATCATCAAACTTGAGCAGTGCCTGGATATCGGCATCCATTTCCTTGTTGGCGAACATATCGCCAATTGCCTGGTACAAGGACGAATATTGCTGTTTGGACACCAGGGAGCCATCCGCCTTGAGCCAACCCGCTGGTGCATCCTTACGGGCGAAGTATTGGATGGCCCCGCTGGGAAGAGCCCCCGTGGACGAGCCTCCATCGCATGAAACATCGCTACCACAACACTGGTTCATTTCGATACGCACTGGATTGGCCTCAGTTTGTCCCAAGACATTGACCTGAAATTGCGGTTTGATACAGATCGTCGTTTGCGACATCTGGATTCCTTTCACAAGGTTTGAGAAGGGGGAAATTCGACACCGCGCCGGAGGCGGGCGGATGAAACGGCGGGCCGTCGCTCAGTGCAGCAGCCGCTTGAGGAATTCGCCCAGCAGCGTTACTGCCAGCGCGGACACCGCGCCGGACAAGGCGCCGCTGCGCGCGGCCTGGACTTCGACGTCGCGCAGGCGGCTGTCCAGTTCTTCCAGTTTTTTGTCTTGCTTGGCGAGATGGGCAACAATCATGTCCAGCTTGCCCTCTATGCGGCCCAAGGCCATCAGATTGTCATGTTCCACGTGAAACCCGCCTTTCAGCCTTCGGCCAGTTGTTGGCAGATCACGCAGCGGGTGCAGCTGGGCAGCACCGTCCGGCGCGCGGACGGGATGGGGTCGCCGCAATCCTCGCAGTGGCTGTAGCCCGTCTGCTCGCTCTGCTGGTAATGGCGGGCAATCGCTTGCTCGCGGAACTCGGTTTCCAGTTCGCTGGCCCGGTCGAAAAAGTCGCTCATGGTTGTGGTCCTTCGGTTGAAAACAGCCCGCCGAGCGTTGTCAGCCTTTGTTCGAGCTGCTGACACCAGGCGCCGTAGTCGGCGGCATGGGCCAGGAGGTCTGCTGCCGGTAACCCGGCGTCGGCGGCGGGGGTTTGATGGGAATCTGCAGTAGATACGGCGTCGGCTGCGGGCACTGCGGCGGCGGAATAGCCGAGGATTTGCCGGTAGAGGCGCAGGCTGTCAGGGCCAAGGCCGCCGTAACGGCCGCCATCCTGTTGCACGACATATTCGATCCTTTGTTTTTGGGCTTGCAGCCTTTGCTGCGCATCCTGTTGCTGGCGCAGCAAGCGGCTCTCCTGCTCGCCGACCAGCAGCTGCAAGCGCCGTTGTTGCTGCAAGGCGGCCTGTAGTTGCCGCTGCGCCTGTTCGGCTTGCTCGGCCTGGCGGCGCTGCTCCGCCGCCTGCTGTTCCGCCAGCCGCGCGCGCCAGCTGTCCGCGCCGTGGCGCAGGCCCAGCGGATACGCGATGCCGGCCGCCAGCAAAGGCGGCAGCAGCCAGGCGCCCAGCCGCGGCCAGGTTGGCAGCGGCGTCATCAGCGGCCGCCCCGGTCGCGCCAGGCGGCGATCAGACGCAAGCCGGCGGAGTAACCGCCGACGATGCCGAGGTAGATCAGCCAGATCTCCGCGTCCAGGGTGCCGCGCAGCCCTTCCACCACGAACAGCAGCGTGGCCGCGGCGCAGGCGATATTGGCCCATAGCCGGGAGTGGCTCAGGCGGCGGCCGCCGGGCCGGGTCATCAAGTCGGACAGACGCATCACTTTTTCTCCTTGTCGAGGTCGGTCGAATTCAGCTCAAAGTGGGGAAACTCGCGGAACGGCGCATCCGCCCGGCCGTACCAGTTCAAACCCAGCGCGGCGCCGATCTCGCCCATCAGCTGCCAGTGCGGATGGTGGGCGTCCCAGACCGGCTTGCCGCCGATCAGCGGCACCACGTCGAAGGCCAGCGCCGCCGGGCTGCCGTGCCGCATGGCGTTGTGCGCGGACTGGCCGGCGCGCGCATTGGTGACCTTGGGCCCGGGCCGGCTGCGGCCTTGCGCGTACAGCGCGTCCTGCTCCGCGCCGGAGCGCCAGGTGCAGGTGATCAGCGCCTCCACGCCGGCATCGCGGCAGCGCCGGACGAATGCTTCGGCCAGGGGTTGCAGCTGCGGGTGCAGGTCGGAAATAGCTCTACTGGCCATGAATGCTCCTTGCTGTTGACGAAAAGTGCGGGGCTCCGCGTCCGGCCCGCGACGCGCGCAGCCCTGCCAGGCTGAGACGCGCCGCTGTTGCGGGTCCGGCGAGAATCGAACAGGATGAAATCAGGAAGGAGAAAGACGGTTTGAAGCTTGCGCGCCGAGGACCCGGCGCGCCGCGGCGGGCGCCGGCGGCTTTAATGCAGTTCTTGGCTGGGGGTTTTCAGCACGCGCCACACCATGCGGTCGCTCAACTGGTAGCGGATGGCCAGCACGCTGACCGCTTCATTGGCGCCCAGGCCCTGCTCCAGCAATTGATCGAAGTCGTTCAGCAGCTGCTGGTTGCGCGCCAGCCGCAATGCCTGGCTGCAGCGTGGCACGTACAGGATGTCGCCGCCGAAATGATGGGTCAGGCTGGAGGCGGCATCTTCGCCTATCACTTCCACCAGCGCGGCGAAACGCAGCTGGCCCGCCTTGCTCTGGTTCTTGGAGATAGGCAGGGTGGTGCCGCCCAGCGCCTGCACCAGTTGCAAGGTACGCGGCAAGCCTATCAGCTCGGCCACCAGGCGCATGGTTTCGGGCAGGGCCGGGGCGATATTGGCTACGGTCATCGCAAAATCTCCTTGTAATCACGGAACAAAGACGATAAGTTCTAAATGAGTTATAATTACTTCTGAAAGCATACGCAGGCGGCATTTAGAACCACTGTTCTATTTTGACGCAAGCCCATGAATTCCTTGATCAACGCTTGTTGCAACAAGATGTCACTGGCTTGCTTTGACCTGCACTTTTTATTTTTGAACTTAGCTCTCAACATAAGTGCTATTTTAGTTCAAAACATAAAACCTAGCAATTAGTACGATGTCACTACCTGACCTAACGTACAGGTCATTTGACATGACAGAACGGGGCTATGCCCGCATGCCAAATGGAGTTCTATATGGAAAAAAACTTGGAACAAAGTGACTTCAAGCAGCGGCTGGAGTCGCTGATCGGCGCGGAAAAGCCCTATGCCTGGGCTGCTCGCATCGGTATCAATAAGGGCTCGTTCACCAATATGTGGTACCACGGCGGCGTGCCCCGCTCCGCAACCGCCAGCAAGATCGTGGAAGCCACCGGTTGCAGACTGGAATGGCTGTTGCATGGCAGCGGCCAGCCTTACGACACCGCGCCCGCCGCCAGCGCGCCGCGCAGATTAGAACGGGATTCGGATTGTTTTGTACCCGACAATGTGCATGAAGAGTTCTGTTTCATCCCGCGCTATAACCTGAAGGCGTCGGCCGGCTTCGGTTCTAATGCCAGCGAAGAGGCGCCGATGTTCTACATGGCCTTCCGCAAGTACTGGATCAAGAACCATCTGAACGCTTCCGCCAAGGACCTGGCGGTGATCAGCGTCAAGGGCGACAGCATGAGCGGCGTGCTGGAGGACCGCGATACCATCCTGGTCAACACCGCCGAGCACTCTCCCGGCGAGGGTCTGTACGTGATCCGCATGGGCGAGGACATCTTCGTCAAGCAGTTGCAGCGCTTGCCCGGCGGCGCGGTGCAGGTGCGCAGCGCCAATCCCTTGTACGAGACTTTCACCGTCGATCTGCAGCGCAATACCGGCGAGTTCGAGGTGATAGGCCGCGTGGTCTGGTTCGGCCGTCAGATTGGCTGAGAACGGGTTCACGATCTGCTGCGCTGCGGCGTTGAAATCGTCTTCGAAATGCTCATGCACCACGGGTACATGCCGCTTTCTCAGCCGCAACGCCTTGTCTCGCTCTAGCTCGCGAGATCGTAAACAGGTTCTGGGCCCGGCGCAGCGGGTGTAAACTGCTGTTTTGCCGCACCGCATGAAACGGATACCACCATGATTCAACACATCGAAGCCAGCCTGGGCGAGGCGCAAACCGCCTTGGCCAATCTGCTGGCCAATCCGGAAGCGCTGGCCAGCATCGACGCGGCCGCGCAAACCCTGATCGCCAGCCTGGCGGCGGGCGGCCGCATCTTTTCCTGCGGCAACGGCGGCTCGATGTGCGACGCCATGCATTTCGCCGAGGAACTGACCGGCCGCTACCGCAAGAACCGCCGCGGCATGGCCGCGGTCGCCATTTCCGACCCCAGCCACATGACCTGCGTCGCCAACGACTACGGCTACGAGTTCGTGTTTTCGCGCTATCTGGAAAGCCACGCCCGCGCCGGCGACGTGCTGATCGGCATCAGCACCAGCGGCAACAGCCAGACCATCATCAACGCCGCGCAAGTGGCGCGCGAAATGGGCGTCAAGGTGGTGATTCTCACCGGTCGCGCCGGCACGCGGCTGGAACCGCTGGCCGACGTCTACGTCAACACGCCCGGCGGCCAGTTCGCCGACCGCGTGCAGGAGCTGCACATCAAGGTGCTGCACATCCTGATCGAACTGGTCGAACGTCACTTCTGCCCGGAAAACTATTGAGCTTTCCTGCTCTGTCACGTTTGCCATTGTGCTGATATCGCGCGCCGCGCCCCAAGCGACGCCTGTCAGTACGCCAACGGCATGATGCGATAAAAAAACCGCCGCCCGGTTCTCCCCGGCGGCGGTTTGGTTTTGCCTGCGGCGCGGCGCTAGGGCTTGTTCAAAGGCTCGCGGGCAAGAGCGAGACAAGGCGAAAACGAGCGAAAAAGCGGAATGTAGTCGTGCCACATGAGCATTTTGAGCTTGTACTCACCGTGTAACGCTTCACGAACGCAGCAGACCTTGAACAGGTTCTAACGGTTTAGGAATTCCCCGATGCGCTGGTAAACCATGCGGCAGGCGTCCGGCACGATGGCTTCCAGATTGAGGAAGGCGTGCACCATGCCGTCCAGGTGCAGGTGCTCCACCTCCACCGCCGCCGCGCGCAGCTTGTCCACATAGAGGAAGTCCTCGTCGCGCAGCGGATCGAAGCCGGCCGACACCAGCAGCGTGTCCGGCAATTTGCGCGTGAACGCCCAGTGCAGCGGCGAGGCCTGCAGACGGTTTTCCGCATGCTGGAAGTAGTTGTCGAAATACCAGGCCACCCGCGCCTTGGTCAGCAGATAGCCCTCGCCGTTCTCGTCCACCGAAGGCTGGCTCAGCGTGTAATCGACGCTGGGATAGATCAGCACTTGGCGCTTGATCTGCAAGGACGCATCGTACTGCCCCAGGCCGCTGAGGCTGGAGGTCAGCGCGCCGCCGGCGGAGTCCCCGGCCAGCGACAGCTGGCGCACATAGGGCAGTTGTCGCGCGTCCAGCGCCTGCCACACGCCCTTGGCCACGGTGGCGGCATCCTGCAGGCCAGCCGGGTACGGGCTTTCCGGCGAGCGCCGATATTCCGCCGACACCACCACGTGCCGGCTGGAGGCGGCGAGGCGGCGGCAAATCGGATCGTAGACGCTGACGCTGCCCACCATATGGCCACCGCCGTGGAAGAACACCAGCACCGGCAGCGGCCGCTTGGGATCCGGGTGATAGATGCGCACCGGCACGGTGTAGTCGCGGCCCGGCACCAGTTCGTCGTTGACCCAGGCGATGTCCGGCCCCGGCGTCACCATCTGCCGGGTCAGATTGGCCAGCGCTTCGCGCGCGCCGATGGCGGTGGCCTTGTAGCCCTTGGCCACCATGTCGGCCAATTCGCGGTTGTACTCCTCCAGCCAGACGGCCAGAGCGGGATCGAGCTGATGCATGCAAGCTCCTATCGGCCCAGGCGTGGCATACGCGCGCGGGCGCAAGCGGGGAAAGTCGGGAGAAGGCCGGGCGCGGCGCGCTGGCGGATGATCCGGTGATGGACCTGGCCAGCTTATACCATTGGTATTGCAGTGCAAGCACGGATTGCGCGCTTGGCATGCCCTACCCGCTGCCTGCTCAGCCGAACAGCCTTTCCAGCAAGCTGGGTTTGCGCATTTGCAACAAGGGCTCCGCGCCCAGCAGCAAATCATCGATCAGGCCCGGATCGGCGCGCGGCTGGCGCGCCTGCGCCGGATTGGAGCGTCCGGACGGCTCCAGCGCCAGGTAGGGGCCCCGCCGCGACAGCCGATAGCCGCCGGCGCAGCTGGGACAGAACAGCTCGTCGCCGTCGGCCGCGCTGCGCGGCACCGCGATGATGGGGCCACAGCCCTGGCAGCACTGCAGCGGAATGCCCGGCTCGCTATGGCCGATGATGTGGTCGAAACGGCCCGCCTCGCCCAACTGGATGAAACGCTCTCCCAACTCGCTGTCGAACTGGCTGCCCAGGTTTTCCCGGATGATGGCCAGCGCGCGCTCCTTGGGCATGCCGCGCCGATACGGCCGGGTGCTGGTCATCGCGTCGAAGGCGTCGGCGATGCCGACGATGCGCGCCGCCAGCGGGATGTCCTTGCCCCGCAGGCCCAGCGGATAGCCGCGGCCGTCCGGGGTTTCGTGGTGGCGCAGCACCGCGTCCAGCGCCAGTTCCGCCAGCGGGTGGTCGCGCAGCAGGTCGGCGCCCACTTGCGGATGGGTCTTGATCACCTCGTACTCAGCGTCGCTGAGCTTGTCCGGCTTGTTCAGCACCGCGTCCGGCACGCCCACCTTGCCCAGATCATGCAGGAATCCGCCCAGCGCGATGCGCTCCACTTCCGACTGCGACAGGCCCAGGCTGTCGGCCAGCGCATAGCAAAAGCGCGATACCCGCCACAAATGCCCGCCGGTATAGGCGTCGCGCGCCTCCACCATCATCGCCATCGTGTACAGCGTTTTCAGCAGTTCCTGCGCCTGTCGCATCGCCATGTCCTCGCATGCGGTGAAACCCGGCCGCGAGAGCGATATCTGCAAGCGCCCCGGCGGCGTCTCGGGCCGAATGATTTCAATATGGCATATCAATGCGGCTTTGCTGCACTGGCAGCAATACGACAGTGTCGCGGCGAAAACTAGAGCATTCATTCCATTTGCATGAAGTTTTCATTTTTCTTGGCTAGCCTAGGCGACACGCGGTCCACGCGCAGCGTCCGGGCCGCGCGTTCACGCCGCCTGGCGGCGTTCCACACGAGGAGACAACAATGAAATCACTGCTATTGCTGAGCCTTGCCCTGAGCCCGCTGGCGCAGGCCGCCGCCCAGGAACCGATACAGCCGGACCCGCGCTACAGCCACGTGCTGTCTTCGTCCGGCCCGCTCAGCCGCGAGCAATTGCTGAAGACGGCGCCGCCGGCGCCGATGAGCCGCGTCGCGCGCGGCGACGCCAATATCGAACTGATGTCGGTGCCCGGCCCGGCCACTTACACCTATCTGCGCTGCTATTACCGCACCGGCGGCAGCGCCACCAAGCCCACCACCGACTACGCATGGGCCCTGGACCCAAGCAGCGGCGACTACTACCGCTTGAACGGCTATTGGTGGTCCAGCAGCGCGCTGGACTGGAAGAATATGTATTACACCGATGTGGCGCAGAGCACGCTGCAATCGGTCTGCCGCGGCACCTTGCAGAAAAAGGGCATCCAGCAGAACCCGGCGATGGTGTTCGCCGCCGACAACCAGCTGTCCTTCAATTACACGGTGTGGACCAATGACAAGGCCGGCCAGGGCGCGGCCATCAACAAGATCGTCGCCTTCGGCGACAGCCTGTCCGACAACCAGAACGTCTATAACGCCTCGATGTGGACGCTGCCCAACCGCAACAGCTGGTTCCTCGGCCATTTCAGCAACGGTCAGGTGTGGGTGGAATACCTGGCCGGCCGCCTGCAACTGCCGGTCTATAACTGGGCGGTGGGCGGCGCCGGCGTGGACACGCAAAAGCTGGTGATTCCTGGCGTGCAGCAACAGGTGCAGTCATGGAAGGACTACATGAAGCAGGCCCGCGACTACGATCCGGCCAGCACGCTGTTCACCATGCTGATAGGCGGCAACGACTTCGTGAACTACAACAACTCGGTGGACAAGGTGATCAGCGGCCAAAGCCAGGCGCTGACCAGCCTGATCGACGCCGGCGCGCGCAACATCCTGGTGCTCAATCTGCCCGACGTATCGCGGGCGCCGGTGTTCCAGTTCAAGTCCGGCGCCACCCAGGTGGCCGCCCAGGTGCGTGACTATAACCAGCGCCTGAACGCGCTGGCCGCCCAACTGCGCCTCAAGTACGGCAGCGGCCTGAATCTGCGGGTGTTCGACAGCTACGCGCTGTTCAACCAGGTGCTGGGCAATCCGGCGCAGTATCAGTTCAGCAACACCACCCAGTCCTGCCTCGATATCAACGCGGACTCCGGCGCCAATTATCTGAGCGCCCAGAACGCGCGCGCCAATTGCGTGAATCCGGACAGCTTCGTGTTCTGGGACACGCTGCACCCCACCACCCGCACCCATAAAGTGCTGGCGGACGAGGTATACGGCTTCCTGAACGGCCGCGCCGGCTTTGCCGCGCTGCCGCGACGCTAAGCACCGCCGACCAACGGCCAAGCCGCACCATTCAACAGGCCGCCCGCGGGCGGCCTGTTGTTTTGCAAGGCCTTTTTCGGCCATGCATTTGAGCGCGGCCGCGGCAACGCATACAATGAAGGATTTTCCGGCGCGCCCGCCTCTATGCGGCGAGCCGGCCCGGAACCGCAAGCGAAGGCCCCCGATGTCCTCCCTGACCCCATTGCTGCAACGCGCCGAAGCCGCGCGCGCAGAATTGATCGCCCGGCTGCAAGCCGAAGACACCAACTGTTACCGGCTGTTTCACGGCAGCGCGGAAGGCGCCCCCGGCCTGACCGTGGACCGCTACGGCGAGCAACTGCTGGCGCAGAGCTTCCATCAGGCGCTGAGCGATGCCGAACTGGCGGAGATTCGCGCTCACTACCAGGCCAGCCATCCCGGCCTGCCGCTGATGTACAACGACCGCAGCGCCGGCAACTCGCGCATCGGCAACGCGCTGACGCTGGAACAGCAGGCCGAGGCCGAAGCCGACCACACCATCCGCGAACTGGGCGTCAACTACCATTACCGCGCGCGCCACAAAGGCCAGGATCCGTGGCTGTTCCTGGATCTGCGCGCCGCGCGCCGCCATGTGATGCAGCTGGCGGCCGGCAAGAGCGTGCTCAATCTGTTCGCCTACACCTGCGGCGTCGGCGTGGCCGCGGCCAAGGCCGGCGCCAGCTTCGTGATGAACGTGGACTTCGCCGAATCCAGCCTCAGCGTCGGCCGCGCCAACGCCAAGCTCAATCTGCTGGCCACCCGCCCGCGCTGCGTGCAGAGCGATGTGTTCGCCGCCATTCGCCAGCTGTCCGGCATCGGCCAGCCCGAGCGCGTGCGCGGCAAGAAAATGCCTCCTTTCCCCAAGCTGGAAGCGCGCCAGTTCGACCTGGTGTTCCTGGATCCGCCGCGTTACTCCAAGAGCCCCTTCGGCGTGGTGGACCTGATCAACGACTACCAGGCGCTGTTCAAGCCGGCGCTGCTGGCCACCGCGCCCGGCGGCACGCTGATCTGCTGCAACAACGTCGCGCAGGTGGATGGCGACGCCTGGCTGGAAGCGCTCACGCGCAGCGCGGCCAAGGCCGGCCGCGAAGTGCGCGCGGCGGAATGGATCACTCCGGACGCGGACTTCCCCAGCCCGGACGGCAAGCACCCCTTGAAGATCGTCGCGCTCAGCGTCTGAGCTGTGCTCTTGACGGCGGCGGGCCCCGGCCCGATTGCCGCGGCCAGATCCAATCTCGCCAAACGCCCGCCCTGCGCGGGCGTTTTTGCATAAAAAACCACAGCCATTCAGCCATATGGCATTTTTACGCATATCTTAAAATTACCGTTTATTTTCACCTGTAGATACTTAAAGATTCCGTTACGGCATCAAGCCGCGACTGCCGCGCTAGACGGCACACGACAGACAGCTTGACTCAAATCACGTATCGGGAAAGTACAATGAAACCTCAACTGCTACGCGGCCTGCTGGCCGCCGCCGGCCTGTTCGCCGCCAGCCAGGCCCATGCTCAGCTGGACCCGCAACTGGACTATCTGTCCCCGGGCGGGCCGCTCAGCGAAGCTCAGGTCAAGGCCGCGCCGACCAAGCCGGCCGTGGCGATGGGAGCCGCCACCTACACCTATCTGCGCTGTTATTACCGGCTGGACATGAACGGCGCCAAGCCGCAAACCAGCTATCACTGGGCGCTGGATCCCAGCAGCGGCGACTACTACCGCGTCAACGGCTACTGGTGGTCCGGCAGCATCGTCGCGCTGAAGAATATGTTCTATAGCGACGTGACCCAGGACACCCTGGCCGGCGTCTGCCAGAAAACGCTGGCGGCCAAGGGCATCAGCCGGCCGGTGGCGCTGTACGCCGCCGCCAACAACCAGCTGTCCTACAACCACACCATCTGGAGCCAGGACAGCGCCAGCCAGCCGGCGCGCGTCAACAAGCTGATCGTGTTCGGCGACAGCCTGTCCGACACTCAGAATATGTACGGCGCGTCGCAGTGGAAGCTGCCCAACGCCAAGAGCTGGTTCATCGGCCGCTTCAGCAATGACCGGGTGTGGGTGGAATACCTGGCCGAGCAGTTGAACTTGCCGATCTACAACTGGGCGATAGGCGGTTCCGCCGCCGACCAGCACCTGGTGGTGCCCGGCCTGCTGCAGCAGGTGGAGTCTTGGTCGCAATACATGCAGAAAGCGGCCAACTACCGGCCGGAAAACACCTTGTTCACCATGCTGATAGGCGGCAACGACCTGCTCAACTACGGCCGCACCGTGGACCAGGTGATCGCGGACCAGAGCAAGGCGCTGGAGCGTGTGATCAACGCCGGCGCGCGTCACATCGTGGTGCTGAATCTGCCCAATCTGGCCCGCACCCCGGCGGCCCAGGCCAGCGGCAAGGCCGCCGCGCTGGCGCCGCAGGTGCGCGATTACAACGCCAAGCTGGCGCTGCTGGTGACTCAATTGCAACAGAAATACGGCAGCACGCTGAAGCTGAACCTGTTCGACAGCAACACCTTGTTCGACGACTTGCTCGATCACCCGGCCAAGTACCAGGTCAGCAATGCCACCCAGTCCTGCCTGGACATCGCCGGCAACGCCAGCCTGCCCTATATCTGGGAACAGAAGCCGCGCGCGGAATGCGGCAATCCGGACAGCTTCGTGTTCTGGGACGTGCTGCATCCCACCACCCACACCCATAAGCTGTTGGGCGGCTATGTCGCCAACTTCGTCAAGGCGGCGGACCCGGTGGTTTCCGCCACGGCGGCGCTGAAGGCGCGGCGCTAAGCGCCGGCGACGGCTCTCCTCCCCAAGCCGCCGCCATCACGCGGCGGCTTGGGGTAAGATGCCGGTTTCAGCCGGACATCCCGCCATGCACCCAGCCCAGCAGACCACACTGAAACCCTGCCCCAAATGCGGCGCGCCCGCCCTGCTGATCAAGGCCGGCTCCCGCCGCTTCTGGGTGCAATGCAGCCGCTACCCGGACAACGGCAATTGCAGCGCCATCGGCGCCCAGGCCGACAACAAGAAGGAAGCCATCGCCAACTGGAACGCCAGCCGCTGAGCACATCATGAATATCTCGCCTTATCTGCTGACGCCGCTGCTGCTGGTGTTGTCCAATGTATTCATGACCTTCGCCTGGTATGCCCACCTGAAGGACATGTCGTCCAAGCCCTGGTGGCTGGCCGCATTGGCCAGCTGGGGCATCGCCTTGTTCGAGTATTTGCTGCAGGTGCCGGCCAACCGCGCCGGCTACGGCACGATGACGCTGTCGCAGCTGAAGATCATTCAGGAAGTGATATCGCTGTCGGTGTTCATACCGTTCGCGGTGTTCTACATGAACCAGCCCTTCCGCTGGGATTACGTCTGGGCCGGACTATGCCTGGTGGGCGCGGTCTACTTCATGTTCCGCGGCTGAAGCCGGCTACTGGTTGGCGCGCACCCAGCGGTGCCATTGGGAGAACAGTTCCGGATTGAGCGCGGCGATGGCGGAACGCTTCCAGATCACATCGCTCCAGTAATCGTCACTGTTGAGGCTGGCGATCTGGCCGCCGGCCTCTTCCAGGATCACCGCCCCGGCGGCGTAATCCCACAGCCGCTGGCCGCCATGAAGATAAAGATCGTAGCGGCCGGCCGCCAGATAACACCAGTCCAGCGTGCTGGAGCCCAGATTGCGCAGGCTGCCGCAGGGGCAGGTGCTGCCGATGCGCGCCGCCAGCTTGCCGGAGCGCAGGTATTTGACTTCGACGCTGGCGATGGCGTCGCACATGGTGTTGACCACGGTTTTCAGCGGCAGGCGCTGGCCGTTCAGATAAGCGCCCTCGCCGCGGCTGGCGTAGAACATTTCCTGCGACACCGGATTGTAGATCACGCCCAGCCGGCTCTTGCCGCCCACCATCAGGCCGACGGAAATGGCGAAATACGGCAAGCCATTGACGAAGTTGGTGGTGCCGTCTATCGGGTCCACCACCCACAAGCCATCCTGATTTTCCGCCCACAGCCGGTCCTGCTCGGCCAATTCCATCTCCTCGCCCAGCACCGGGTGCGGCAGGATGCGGGGCAAGGCGGCCTGCAAAGCCTGCTGGCAAGCCATATCGGCCTCGGTGAACAATGTGCCGTCGTCCTTGCGGCTTTTGCCCACGCGCAAAAAGCGCGGCATCACCTCGTCGCGCGCCACTTCCCTGAGCACCTGCATCACCTGTTCCAGCACCTGCATCCGTTTTCCCCCAAGGCCGCTACAATCCCATTTGCTGCAATTGCAGCAAACAAAGCAAAATACCGATATCAACAGCGACTTTCAATACGTGATGCCCAGGTTTTACATTGACGCCGACCTTAGCGTCGGCCAAACACTGGCCCTGCCGGACACGGTAGTGCGCCATGTGCAGGTGCTGCGGCTCAATGCCGGCGACGCCATCACCCTGTTCAACGGCCGTGGCGGCGAGTACTCGGCCATGCTGGACGCGGTGCTGAAGCGCGATGCCCATTGCCGCATCGAAGGCTTTGACGACGTTTCACGTGAAACACCGATCTGGATGGGTCTGGCTCAAGCCATTTCCGGCGGCGACAAGATGGAGTTCACGCTGCAAAAAGGCGTGGAAATGGGCGTGTCCGCGTTCCAGCCCATCGCGGCGGAGCGTTCCATCGTCAAGCTCTCCGGCGAGCGCGCCGACAAGCGCGTGGCGCGCTGGCAGGAGATCGTGGTCTCCGCCTGCGAGCAATGCGGCCGCAACAGCATTCCTCAAGTATTGCCGATTCTATCGCTGGAGCAATGGCTGAAACGGCTGCCGGACGCCGATGCGCGACTGATCCTGTCGCCGGTCGGCACTCAGCGCCTGGCCGACATCGCCGCCGCGCCGACGCGCGCCTGGCTGATGGCCGGCCCGGAAGGCGGCTACTCCGCGCGCGAGGAGGCCGCGGCGCTGGATGCCGGCTGGACCCCGCTGAAGCTGGGGCCGCGCATCCTGCGCACCGAAACCGCGGCGCTGGCGGCGGTGGCGGCGATGCAGACGGTGTGGGGGGATTACCGCTAGGCTGAACCGCTTGCGCTTAGAGCCTGTTCACGATCTCGCGAGCAAGAGCGAGACAAGGCGAAAACAAGCGAAAAAGCGGAATGTACACGTGGTACATGAGCATTTTGAGCTCGTACTCACCGTGCAATGGCTCACGAAGCGCAGCAGACTTTGAACAGGTTCTTATAGAAAACGCAGCGGATCGATCTTCCACTTGTCCGGCGACTCGTGCTTGACGATGCGATCGCCGCCGCCGAAGCCCATGCCGCGCCCCAGATCCACCAGTTCCGGCGGGATATAGACATTGCTCTTGGTGCTGAAGAACACCTTCACCTTGGGCGAGATCAGATTGCTCTCGTTTTGCTCCACCACCACGCCCAGGCGGCCGCTCTCCAACCGCACCAGGGTGCCCACTGGGTAAATGCCTATGCTGCGCATGAAGGCCTGCACCAGCTGCGGGTTGAAATGGAATTTGGACCACTCGTAGATCTTGCGCAGCGCGTCGGTGGGCGCCATGCCCTTGTGGTAGCAGCGATCCGAGGTCAGCGCGTCATAGACATCGACGATGGCCGCCATCTGCCCCAGCTGCGAGATTTCCTCGCCCTTGAGTCCGGCCGGATAGCCGCTGCCGTCGTGGCGCTCGTGATGCTGCGCGGCCACCAGCACCGCGGTTTCTGAAATGCCGGTGGTTTGCAGCAGGATCTGCTTGCTCTCCACCACATGGCATTTCATCACCGCGAATTCCTGTTCGGTCAATTTGCCCGGCTTGTTGAGGATGCGGTCCGGAATCTTCATCTTGCCGATATCGTGCAACATGCCGCCGATGCCGGCATGGTGTATCACTTCCTTGCTCATCCCCATCGCATTGCAGAAGCTGACCATCAGCGCGCCCACGCTGACCGAATGCTGGAAGGTGTAATTGTCCTTGTCCTTGATCCGGCACAGCGACAGCAACGCTCCGCCGTTGCGCAGGATGGACGAGGTCATCTTGGACACCGACGGCTCCACCATTTCCAGTTCCACCTGCTTGCCCAGCCGCACATCCTTGAGAATGCCCTGGATGATCAGGTTGGCCTCGCTATGTATCATTTGCGCGCGGCCAAACTCGGCGCCGGCCTCCACCTGCCGTTCCAGTATGCTTTTATGGCTGCCGAATTCGCGGATCTGCTCTTCCAGCTGCTTTTTCACCTCGGTGGCGGTGGGCGCGGAAGGCAGATCCAGACCCTTGCGGGTATCGATGTACACCTCGTGAATGCCGGAATCGGCGATCTTGTGGATCTCCTCCTCGTTCTTGATCAAGAAACGCTTGAGCAGGAACGGGTGCGACATCCAGTCGCAATTCAAGTCATGGATATACATCCCCACCTTGAGATCGGCCACCTCTATGCACTTGATCATTCTGTGCTCTTTTCCTGCCGCGCCAGCGCGCGGCCATGTCTCCGCCGTTCGATCAACCCGCCAGCGCGGGGCGTCTCTTTCAGAATCAGCCCGGCCACCGCCATTTGCAAGTTGATCCGTCAGCCGGTTCGCAAATAAAGATAAACGCGCGGCCGGGCGCATTGAGCGCGATTCGGCCGCAAAGCCAGCTAAATAGCGCAGTCCGGCACCGGCTGTCACGCGGCTGTAAATATTGCCGCGCCGCCGGTTGTGGCGCGGCTTCCACGCGCCGGCGCGGACAAGGCCGGCTTTTAGCGCGTCGGCATGGACCGCCCGGGGTCAATGGCTTTAATGTCTATAAATAAGGGCAAGACGCCGGGCCTCGCCTCCGCTCGAGCGTCGCCGTGGCAGCGCGCCAGATAACAGGTTTCGCAAAGGCTTTGGGGAAGAAGCATGGAAAAACAGAATTGGGGCCATCTGAGCACCCGCATCATCGTGGTGGCCGCGGCCGCCATTGCCGTCGGCTTCGCCGTCATGATCGGCCTGATCGCCTGGCAGAGTTACAACTCGGCGGTGGACCAGGGCTATAAGCTGGCCTCGGAGCAAGCCAGCAGCTACGCCAAGGACGCGGAAAGCGATTTCGCGCGCAATTTCACCATCCCGCGCCACCTCGCCGACGCGGTGCAGGGCATACAGCGCGTCGCGCACCCGGACCGCAAGCTCGCCGACAATATGATCCAGCAGCTGCTGGACAATGCGCCGCAATCCGTGGGCCTGTGGATGCTGTGGGAGCCCAATGCCTTCGACGGCAACGACAACGCCTTCCGCCTGGATTGGCCGCGCCACGATCCCACCGGCCGCTATCAGCCCTATGTCACCAAGAACGACAAGGGCAAGGCGCAG
The DNA here is from genome assembly GCF_041912965.1 of Chromobacterium sp. Lineage (NCBI taxonomy): Bacteria > Pseudomonadati > Pseudomonadota > Betaproteobacteria > Neisseriales > Chromobacteriaceae > Chromobacterium > Chromobacterium sp. The sequence goes on from NZ_JAYSGF010000008.1 coordinate 93,161, forward strand.
ATGGACGTGATGATGTCGGCGGATCGGGTCAAGGAGTTTCCCAAATTCAAGGAACACCCGGACAGCTACCAGCCGGACTACGAAAAACCGGGCTGGGGTGATTTCTATTACGTGCCCAAGCAGCGCGGCCGCGACACCATCACCGAGCCCTACCCCTACGAGGTGCAGAACCGCAAGATTCTGGAGAGCTCGCTGGCGGTGGTGATGAAGGATGCCGCCGGCAAGATGCTGGGCGTGTCCGCCACCGATATCGCGCTGGACGATCTGCAGAAGAAGTTCGGCCAGATCCGGCTGTATGAAACCGGCTACGTCAGCATGCTGTCCGAAGGCGGCCTCTACGTGGTCAATCCCGATCCGGCGCAGCTGGGCAAGCCCGCGGCCAAGGACGGCCCGCTGGCGCCCTACCTGGCCAAGGTCAAACAGGGCGAGGACTTCGTCTACGAAGCCGGCGGTTTCACTCATTTCTTCCACTCGGTGAAAGTGGCCAATACCGGCCAGTTCTGGACCTTGGGCGTCAGCATTCCCACTGCCGCCATCACCGCCGACGCGCGCCGGCAAAGCCTGACCGCGGTGCTGATAGGCGTGGTGGCGCTGGCGCTGATCCTGCTGGTGCTGGCCGGCGTGGTGCGCGCGCTGACCCGGCCGCTGAACCATCTGGCCGCCACCATGGAGCAGCTGGCTTCCGGCAAGGGCGACCTGACGATACGCATCCCCATCCGCAACCGCGACGAAATCGGCCGCACCGCCGACGCCTTCAATCGCTTCATCGCCAGCCTGCGCGATATGTTCGTCGACGTGCGCGAGCAAAGCCAGGCGGTCACCGCGGCGGCGGTCTCGCTGCAGGAATCGGCGCGGCAGGTGGAAAGCGCCTCCGCCTCGCAGTCGGACGCCGCCAGCGCCACCGCCGCCGGCGTGGAACAAGTCACCGTCAGCGTGCAGCACATCGCCAACACCTCGCAGCAGGCCGAGGACACCGCTCGCGAAACCGGCGCGCTGACCGAGCGCAGCGTCGCCACCGTCAATCAGGTCACCGCCGAGATCCAGCGCATGACCAGCAATATGCAGGCGCTGGCGGAGCGGGTGAACGGCCTGGGCGCGCGTTCGGCCGAGGTCAGCACCATCGTCAACGTGATCAAGGACATCGCCGACCAGACCAATCTGTTGGCGCTGAACGCGGCGATAGAAGCGGCGCGCGCCGGCGAGCTGGGCCGCGGCTTCGCGGTGGTGGCGGACGAGGTGCGCAATCTGGCCGGCCGCACCGCCGAGGCCACGGTGGAAATCAGCCGCATCGTCAACGCCATCGGCCAGGAAACCCGCGACGCGGTCAGCGATGTGCAGAAGAGCACCCAGCTGGTGGGCAATAGCGTCGCCATCGCCGAGGACGCCAACCAGGCGATGCAGACCGTGCTGGACCGCAGCCACGGCCTGGTGGGCAGCATCGTCGACATCGCCGCCTCCACCCGCGAGCAATCCGCCGCCAGCCTGGAAATCGCCCAGAACGTGGAGCGCATCAGCAGCATGGCGCAGAGCAATAGCGAAGTGGTGCGCCAGGTGGCGTCCTCGGTCAGCCATCTGCGCGAATTGTCGGCGCGGCTGGAGGCGCTGGTGGGCGATTTCCGCACTTGAACCCCGGGCCATGAAAGGACGACCCTGATGACGGCAATCGACTGGTGGCCATTCGTCGCCGCCTCGCTGCTGCTGGTGGTGACGCCGGGAGCCGGCACCCTGTCGATACTCGGCGCGCTGAGCGGCGGCGGCTTGCGCGCTGGCTACGCGGCCCAGGCCGGGCTGCTGGCCGGCGATCTGATCCTGATCGCGCTGGCCGGCGGCGGCGTGGCGGCCTTGCTGGCCGCTCACCCCGGCTGGTTCGAACTGCTGCGCTACGCCGGCGCGCTGTACCTGGCCTGGCTGGGCGCCAAGCTGCTGCTGGCCCGTGGCGACAGCGCCACGGCGGCCGCGCCGGCGCAGCGCGGCGCCGGCGCCTGTTTCCGCCGCTCGCTATTGATCACCCTGGCCAATCCCAAGGCCATTCTGTTCTTCATGGCCTTCTTTCCGCAGTTCCTGGACGCCGGCCACGCCGGCGCCGCCGGTTTCGCTCAGCTGGCCGTGGTGTTCTGCCTGATCAATATGCTCTACCTGGCGCTGCTGGTGTGGCTGGCCGGCCATCTGCGCCGCCGCGCGTTCGCCCCTGGCGGCCGTCTGCTTCTGAACCGCCTGTTGGGCATCTGTTTTCTGGGGCTGGGAATCAAATACGCGCTGCGCTGAGAACCCGTTTACGATCTGCCGCGCGTCGAAGATACAGTGTGACAAGCGCGCTCAAGGCACTTCCCGACACGGGAAGTGTCCCTTTTCTGCCATCAATTTCGATAAATGCGACACGGATCTTACCGCCGCGCCGGAATTGGGATTACAATCCCGCAATTTTGTTCGGACCGCAGGCAATGACCCACGCAGCAGCTCTTCCCGCACGACGCACCGCCCGCCACGGCGGCGACTTGGCGTTGGCTCGAGGCCTTGCCGTTCCCGAACCCCAGCGCAGTATGAAAACAAGCTCCTGATCCCAGGGGCTTTTTTTTTATCCGCGACTCATAAAGCCACTATTGAAAGGACGCGACCATGGCCAACCCCCTCTACCGCAAACACATCATTTCCATACCGGACTTCAGCCGCGAGGAACTGGAGCTGGTGGTGGCCACGGCCGGCAAGCTGAAGCAGCAGCCGCGCAACGATCTGCTGAAGGACAAGCTGGTGGGCAGCTGTTTCTTCGAACCGTCCACCCGTACCCGGCTGTCCTTCGAGACCGCGGTGCAACGGCTGGGCGGCAGCGTCATCGGCTTCGCCGACGGCGGCAACACCAGCGCCAAGAAGGGCGAAACCCTGGCCGACTCGATCAAGATCATCGCGTCCTACACCGACGCGGTGGTGATGCGCCATCCCAAGGAGGGCGCGGCGCGGCTGGCCAGCGAATTCTCCGCCGTGCCCATCATCAACGGCGGCGACGGCTCCAACCAGCACCCGACCCAAACCCTGCTGGACCTGTTCACCATCCGCGAAACCCAGGGCACGCTGGAAAACCTGACCGTGGCCTTCGTCGGCGACCTCAAGTACGGCCGTACCGTGCACTCGCTGACCCAGGCGCTGTCGTTGTTCGGCGCGCGCTTCTACTTCGTCGCGCCGGAACAGCTGGCGATGCCGGACTACATCTGCGAAGAACTGGACGAAAAAGGCATCCAGTACACCGTGGTCGGCAGCCTGGACGATGTGATTCCGCAAGTGGACGTGCTGTACATGACCCGGGTGCAGCGCGAACGCTTCGACGAGGCCGAGTTCAAGAAGATCCAGGGCAAGTTCGTGCTGCGCGCCGACATGCTGCACAGCGCCCGCACCAATATGAAGATACTGCACCCGCTGCCGCGCGTGGACGAGATCGAAACCAGCGTGGACGCCACGCCGCACGCTTATTACTTCGAACAGGCCAAGAACGGGGTCTACGCGCGCCAGGCGCTGCTGTCGCTGGTGTTGAACGAGACCGTCTGATTCAGGAAAAGGAAACCATCATGCAATACACCCGCACCGTAGAAGCGCTGAAGCAAGGCACCGTCATCGACCACATCCCGGCCGGCCAGGGCCTGACCATCCTGCGCCTGTTCAAGCTCAGCGAAACCGGCGAGCGCGTCACCGTGGGGCTGAACCTGTCCAGCCGCCACATGGGCGCCAAGGACATCATCAAGGTGGAGAACATCGCGCTGTCGGAGGAGCAGGCCAACGAGCTGGCGCTGTTCGCGCCGCAGGCCACCGTCAACGTGATCGACAATTTCGAAGTGGTGAAGAAACACAAGCTGGCGCTGCCGGACACCATCGAAGGCATCTTCTCCTGCCCCAACTCCAACTGCATTTCGCATAATGAGCCGGTGACCAGCTTTTTCTATGTCAAACCCCAGGCGCGCGACACAAAAATGAAATGCAAGTATTGCGAAAAGGTGTTCAGTAGGGATATCGTTGCAGAGGTGCGCTAAGTCGTACAAGGGTGAATAGAGAAATATCAAGAAAACACTGCATTCGACAGTGGTAAAAAGCACGAGCAAGCGCCGCAGTCATCTGCGGCGCTTCTCATTTCCGCACTGGACGACCCGATGCCCCGCCCGGCCGCCTTGCTTCGCCAGCTCCACCTCCCCGACCTGCCCGCCGCCGTGCTCATCGGCCTGCTGGGCGCCGCCGCCGTATCCGGCTTCCACTTGGCGCTGAACGCGCTGGAACACCTGCTCACCGGCATGAGCGGCAGCCTGGTCGGCATCGCCCGCCAACTGCCCGCCTGGCAACGCGCCGCCCTGCCCGCCGTCGGCGGCCTGCTGGCCGGCTTGGTATTGCAACACGGCCTGCGGCTGGCGCGCGGCTCGGCCGGCGGCGACTATCTGGAAGCGGTGCGCGTCGGCGACGGCCGCCTGGGCCTGCGCACCGTGCTGATCAAATGCCTGTCCTCGCTGTGCACCGTCGCCTCCGGCGGCTCCATCGGCCGCGAGGGCGCCATGGTGTCGCTGGCCGCGCTGGGCGGCTCGCTGCTGGCGCGGCGGCAGCGCCTCTCCCTGCCGCGCCGCCGCCTGCTGGTGGCTTGCGGCATCGCCGCCGGCTGGTCCGCCGCTTACCACGCGCCGCTGGCCGGCGTCTTGTTCGTCTGCCAAGTGGTACGGCCGCGCCGGCGCTGGCGCGGCCTGCCGCCGCTGATCGTCGCCTCGGCCGTCGCCAGCCTGGCCTCCGGCGCCTGGTTCAAGCTGCCGGCGATCTACCACGTTCCGCCGCTGCCGGCGCTGACAACGACGGCCCTGCTGGCCTACTGCCTGGTGGCCTGCGCGCTGGGCCTGCTCGCGCCGTGGTTTCTGCAAGCGATGAACGCCGCGCGGCGCGCCTTCGCCGCCATCGGCCTGACCTTGCCGGCGCGCATGGCGCTGGGGGGATTGATCGTGGGAAGCCTGGCCTGGTTCTGGCCGGAAATGTGGGGCAACGGCTATAGCACGGTGTCCGCGCTGCTGACCGCCGCGCCGCTGTGGCAGACCTTGCTGGCCCTGCTGCTTTGCAAGCTGCTGGCCACCGCGGCCACCAGCGGCTCCGGCGCCGTGGGCGGAATCTTCACGCCCATGCTGTTTGTCGGCGCCGCCGGAGGCGCCTTGATCGGCCTATCGTTGAACGCGCTGTGGCCCGGCGCGGCGCCGCTGGCCGGCGTCATCGTCACCGGCATGGCGGCTTTTTTGGCCGCCACCGCGCAAGCGCCGTGGCTGGCCGTGGTCATGATGCTGGAGATGACCGCCAGCTTCGGCCTGACCGCGCCCTTGCTGCTGGCCTCCTGGCTGGCTGCGCGCCTCAGCCGCCGCTTGCTGGGCGGCCGGGCGCTATATGACGGTCGTTAGAACCTGTTTACGATCTACGCCTCCTCGCAAGGCCGCCTCGCGTGACCGTGAACCGGCTTATGGCGTCGCCGGGCCCTCGCTGGCGCCATCGATGAAACGTTGCAAGAACACCAGGTCCAGCCAGCGGCCGAACTTGAACCCCACCTGCGGCAGCATGCCCACTTGCTGGAAGCCCAATTTTTCATGGAAGCGGATCGAACCCTCATTGGCGGCGTCCACCGCGCCCACCATGGTGTGCTTGCCCAAGGCCTTGGCGCGCGGGAACAAGGCCTGCACCAAGGCGGTGCCTATGCCCTTGCCGCGGGCATCGGCCGACAGGTGCACGCTGTGTTCCACGGTAAAGCGGTAGCCCGGCTTGACGCGGAAATCGCCAAAGCTGGAAAAGCCCAGGATCTTGCCGCCCTCTTCGGCCAGCAGCACCGGGTAGCCGGCGGCGGCGCGGTCCTGGAACCACACGGCGAATTCGCCGGCGGACAGCGGATCGTCGTTGTAGATGGCGGTGGTGGTGGCGATGACCTCGTTGTAGATGTCGAGAATCGCCGCCAGGTCTTCCAGCGTGGCGTCACGGATAATCATGTTCTGTCCCTTGCGAATATGGCTTGTTGTACGGATCGCTGGCGCATGCGCCGGCGCTGATCCTTGGAATGCAAACAGTGTACCAGTAGCCGTGTCAGGCGGCAGCCGCCGGCTTTTTACGCGGGCTGCGCTTCTTGCGCACCGGCGTTTCCGGCGTCGCTTCGGGCTCGGGCGGCGCGGACACGACGGCAGGCAGCGCCGGTTCGCCGTCCTGCTTGAGCCGGATTTCACAATGCAGCTTGGAGCCGTTGCGGCTTTCCTGCACCGTCAGGAAATCCAGCTTCTTCACCATTTGCGATAGCCGGGAATGGCCATAAACACGCGGGTCGAACGAGGGGTCGTTCTTGGCCAGATAAGTGCCCACCACCGATAACTCGGCCCAGCCGCTGTCGCGCGCCACCGCCTCGATCGCATTGGTGAACATGTCCTGCAGCGGGTGGCGCTCCTTCTCCGGCTGCGGCTTGGCGCGGCTGCGGGTGCTGCGCGCCTTGGGCCTGTCGCCCGCGCTCTTGGCCGCCGGCTCCGGCCGCAGAATCTCGGTGAACACGAATTTGTCGCAGGCGGCGATGAAGGGCCGCGGCGTCTTGGACTGCTCGCCCAGGCCGATCACCATCAGGCCGGACTCGCGCAGCCGGGTGGCCAGGCGGGTGAAATCGCTGTCGGAGGACACCAGGCAGAAACCATCGAAATTGCCGGTGTAGAGCAGATCCATCGCGTCGATGATCAAGGCGGAGTCGGTTGAATTCTTGCCCTTGGTGTAGGCGAATTGCTGAATCGGCGAAATCGCGTATTGATGCAGCACTTCCTTCCAGCCCTTCAATTGACTGGTGGTCCAATCGCCGTAGGCGCGCTTGACCACGGCGGTGCCGTACTTGGCCACTTCGGCCAGCAGTTCGGCAATCAGCGCCGACTGTGCGTTGTCGGCGTCTATCAATACCGCCAGTTTGCGGTTTTCCATGCTTGATTTCCGTAATGCGACCGAACCATGCTAAAACCGGCGCTCGCCGCTGTCAAAACCGGCAAACGGCGCCGCTAGGGCAGCCCGCCATGCAAGGCCTGCTCGACGATGGCGGCAATCCGTCCTTCCCGTTTCATCCGTTCCAGCACGGCGTTGAGTTGCTGGATGAAATCGTCCTGATACGGGTAGCGCTGGGGTCCGCGCTTGCTGAAGCCGATATAGGCCTGCTCGCCGTTCAGGCTGACCGCCTCCACCAGTTCGCCGCGCTGACTGGCGTTGATCGCGCCGCGCCGCTGCAAACGGTCCAGCATGTAGTGGATGGACAGCTTGTCGTTCAAATAACAATCCATGCGTCCATTGATCAGTTTCAACAGATTGCCCCGCGTGTCCGGCGCCTCGTCCAGCTGGATCTCGCCGCGCTGCACCGCTTGCCAGAACGCCTTGCCGCCGGGCCGGAAACCGGTGTTGTTGCCAAAGCGCAGACCAAGGAAATCCGCCGGCCAGTGCTGCCGAGGCGTGCGCATCACCTCCGCCCGGCAATACACCACCACCTGCTCCTGCCAGAACGGCGCCGAATAACTCATGTACTCGCGCTCCGGCCGGTAATACGGCGGCGACAGCGCCATGGCGCGGCCGGCTTCCAGCTCGACCAGGCCGCGCTTCCACGGCACCGGCCGCAACTCGATGCGATAGCCTTCCATGCGCTGCGACGCCGCGCGCAGCACCTCGTTGTAAACGCCCACCGCGCGTCCATCCGCCTCGTAGGAATACGGCGGATAACCGTTATCGGTCAGCACCACGACCTGGCGCGGCGGGACGGTGGCGCCCAGCGCCAAGCCGGCCCAGCACAGCAGTAAGCCGCATCGAATCATTTGAATGACATATCCCGTGTCGATAAACACTTTATAGCCGCTGCGCCGCCCGGCGTTGGCACGAGTCTTGCACTGACGCCAGTCATCCATCGTTCCCGCCGCGAGGCCGCCATGAAACTGTTTTCGCGCAATACCGCCGCCGCCACCAGCGAAGTGGTGATGTTCAACTACCGCCGGCCGGTGCGCGCGCGCCAGGTGGCGCTGGGCAGCGGCGGCCGCCTATGGCTGATAGAGGCGCTGGACCCCACCCACAATGTCTGGGTGTGGCAGGACGAATCCAGTCAGGCCGAGGCCGCGGTGGACACCGCGCGCCGCCTCAGCCTGATGCTGAACTGACCCATTCTGGTGCATCGGCACCAAGCTGGCGCGATGCGGCAATAAAAAAGCCGCCTCAACGGGCGGCTTGTGCGATGAAGCGTGGCTTGATCATTTCTTGGCGATGTTCTTGCCGAAACTTTCCGCCGCGGCGCGCATCTTGGGCAGCAACACCGGTTCGGCGGCCTTCAGCGTGTCGCCGGCGATGGTGTTGATGATCTGCGGCTGCTGCTTCAGCAGCTTCTGACCGGCGGCGGTCTTGTAGAAGGCGTTGATCTGCTTCAGTTCGTCGGCGCTGAACTGGGCGCTGTAGGCCTTGGCCACTGTCTGCTCGAACTGCTGCTTGGCCGCGCTGGAGCCAAAGTAATCGCTGGCCAGCTTGTGCACGTTCTCGCCGTAGGTCTTGAAGCCTTCCTGCGCTTTCTTCTGTTGGGCTTCGCTCAGCTTGATCTTGTTCTTGACGAAGTATTCCTGCAGCAGCGGCATCGCGCTGGCGGTGGTGCGCTGCGCCAGTTCCGGCAGCATATTGTTCAGGCTCAGCGTGGCGGACAACTCTTTGACGGCGGCGTCCTGAGCGGCGTCGGCGTGCGCCAGCAGCGGCAAGGTCAGCGCCAGGGCGGCCAGGCCGGCTTTGAGCGGGCGTGATGCGAACATGTGGAATCCTTTGGCTTTGAGTTGGAAACAGCTGGCGCCGGCGCTGCCGACGCGAAAACACCGGCAGTGTGACACCCCCGCCGCCGCAGGTCAAAAAAGCCGTGGCGGCGCGCGGCTAGCGCCCGGCTGCCGCGGAAGCCGGCGACTGCGGCCCCAGCCAGCCTTGATATGCGCCGATATTGTCGCGGGTGATCAGCTGCACCGGCACCGTCACCGTGCGCGGCTTGAGCTTGGGATTGGCCAGCAACTGGCGGCCCAGCTTCACCGCCTCCACGCCCATGGCGTAAGGCGCCTGGCTGGAAGAGGCCACGATCTGGCTATCGCCGCGCAGCGCTTTCTCGATGTCCGGCGAGCCGTCCACGCCGGCTATCATCACTTCCTTGCGCCCGGCCGCGCGCGCCGCCTGTTCCGCGCCCAACGCCTGGCGGTCGTTACTGGCGAACACGCCGTTGATCGCCGGGTAGCGCAACAGCAGCTGCGTCATCAGCCGCTTGCCGCCCCAACTGGACGCCAGCCCGCTCTCCTGATGACTGAGCAGCTGGATCTTGGGAAACGCGGCCAAGCTACGGCGGCAGCCCGCCACCCGATCCCAGACCGAGGACACCGGCGGGCCGTTCTGGATCACGAAGTTGCCCTCGCCATGCATTCGCTCCGCCAGATAGCGGCAGGCCAGCACGCCGGCTTGCAGATTGTCGGATTTGACCGTTCCGTCGGCGCCGGCTGCGTCCACATCCACCGCCACCACCCGCACCCCGGCCTGCTGCGCCTCGCGCACCAACGGCGCCACCGCCTTGCTGTCCGCGGCCACCAACAGGATCAGTTCCACGCGCTGGCGCAGCAATTGCCGCACCTGCTCCTGCTGCCGCTCCAGGCTGAAGTTGGCGGACAGCGTGGTGATCTGGGCCTGGGGATTGAGCGCGCGCGCCTCCTGCAAGGCGCCGCGCGCGACGATCTGATAAAAGGGGTTGTCCAGCGCCCCCACGGAGATGCCGATGCGGCTCGGCGGCGGCGCGGCGTTGGCGGCCCCGGCCAGCAGCGGCCAGCAACAGGCAAGGAATCGGCTCGGTTTCATGGCCACCCGGGATGCTTGAATGCGTGTCACCCCAGTTTAGACCACGCCGCTCCCGCTGCGAAAGCGCGCACAACGCCCGCTCGACGTCTCGCGGGCGGCAGATCGCAAACAGCTTCTCAGAGCCTGTTCAAAGGCTCGCGAGCAAGGACGAGACCAGGCGAAAACGAGCGAAAAAGCGGAATGTACACGTGATACATGAGCACTGAGCTTGGTTTCAACGCCCATTTCTATCCATCCCGCCGACGCGCAGCAGATCGTAAACAGGTTCTCAGGCCGCCTGGCTCAGGCTGGCCCTCACCCGCTGCGCCAGCAGCTCCAGTTGCAGCCAGCCTTCTTCCCACTGGCAGTGGCCGGACTCCACATTGATGTGGCCGGCCTGGCGCAGCCAGGCGATGGGCGTGCGCCAGTAGCCGGCCAGCCGCGCCGCGCGCGGCGTCTTGCAGAACGGGTCATTGCTGCTCGCCACCATTCTGGCTGGAAACGGCAGCGGCTGGCGCGGCGCCGGCGCGAAGCCCATCAGCTCGCGCGGCACGAAGGGGCGTTCCACGTCCGCCGGCGCCACCAGCAGCGCGCCGGCAATCCGCCGCGGCTGACGCTGCGCGTAATGCGCCACCGCCACGCAACCCAGGCTGTGGGCGATGACGATGACCGGCTTGCGCGCCAGCGCCAGCGCCCGATCCAGGCCTTGCAGCCAATCCTCCAGCTGCGGCGCGTCCCAATCGCCGGTCTCCACCCGCGTAGCGCCCAGCCGCCGCTGCCAATGGCTTTGCCAGTGCCGCGGGCCGGAGTTGCGCCAGCCGGGCTGAATGATCAAGTCGAAATCGGCCAGCGAAGGTTCCATCGCTCAGTTCCTCAAAGGTTGAATTCGCACTGTAGGCCGGCTTTGATATTTCTGGAAATGATATAGAACAAGATGTTTATTCCGTATATCTATAAAAAGACCTACTTCATATAGATTTATTTGGAATTTAAAGATGAAAAACAATCACTTCTGGCGCTAAAACATTTCTGATTAGATGCAAGCATCGTTCGCTTTCCCGGGAAACCGCCATGCCTCGCCTCACCCTTCGTCACGCCCTGCTGTCCCTATCCTTGCTGAGCGCCGCCGCGCCATTGCTGGCCGCCGAGCTGCTCAATGTCTCCTACGACCCCACTCGCGAGCTGTATCAGGACATCAACAAGGCCTTCGCCGAGCAATGGAAGAAACAGGGCGGCGACGTCGCCATCAAGCAATCGCACGGCGGCTCCGGCAAGCAATCGCTGGCGATCCAGCACGGTCTGGAAGCCGATGTCGCGACGCTGGCGCTGGCCTACGACATCGACGTGCTGGCGGACCAGGGCCTGCTGCCCAAGAACTGGCAAAGCCGATTGCCGGACAATAGCTCGCCCTACACCTCCACCATCGTGTTCCTGGTGCGCAAGGGCAATCCCAAGGGCATCCGCGACTGGGGCGATCTGATCAAGCCCGGCATCCAGGTGATCACGCCCAATCCCAAGACCTCCGGCGGCGCGCGCTGGAACTACCTGGCGGCCTGGGGCTACGCGCTGAAACAGCCCGGCGGCAACGAGGCCAAGGCCCGCGCCTATGTAGGCGAGCTGTACAAGCATGTGCCGGTGCTGGACACCGGCGCGCGCGGCGCGACGCTGACCTTCGCCCAGCGCGGACTGGGCGACGTGCTGCTGGCCTGGGAAAACGAAGCGGTGCTGGCCGTGAAGGAATTGGGACCGGACAAATTCGACATCGTCACCCCCTCGCTGTCCATCCTGGCCGAGCCGCCGGTGGCGGTGGTGGACAAGGTGGCCGACAAGAAGGGCAATCGCAAGCTGGCCGAGGCTTATCTGAAGTTCCTGTACACCCCGCAGGGCCAGACCATCGCGGCGCAGAACTACTACCGCCCGCGCGACGCCAAGATCGCCGCGCAATACGCCGGCCAGTTCCCCAAGGTCAAGCTGTTCACGCTGAAAGACACTTTCGGCGACTGGCGCGGCGCCCAGCGCAAGCACTTCGCCGACGGCGGCGTGTTCGATCAGCTAATCGCCAAGAAATAGCGCGCCCCTCAATGCGAACAGCCCGGCAACGCCGGGCTGTTGTGCTTGCGGGAACCGCGGATCAGGCCGCCTGGCTTTCGCGCCAGGTCAGCCATACCCGCATATCGAATTCCAGCTGGTGATAGTCCGGCTCCATATGGCAGCACAGTTGGTAGAAGGCCTTGTTGTGGTCCTTCTCCTTCAGATGAGCCAACTCATGCACCACGATCATGCGCAAGAACGGCAGCGGCGCGTCGCGGAACAAGGCGGCGACGCGGATTTCGTTCTTGGTCTTCAGCTTGCCGCCCTGCACCCGCGACACAAAGGTATTGGTGCCCAGCGTGCCCTTGACCGGGTGCTGCTGGTTGTCATACATCACCTTGGCCGGCAAGGCCGCGTTTTTCAGATAGCGCTGCTTGAGCTCGGACACGTACAGGTACAGCGCCTTGTCGGTCTGCACCTCATGGGGGTCCGGATACCTGCACGCCAGCCAGGCGCCCAGCTGGCCGGAGTCCAGCAGCGCCTGCACCTGACCGAGCAAGGCGGCGGGGTAGTGCTGCAAATAATTGAGAGTCGGCATCACGCCATTGTAAAACGATGCGGCGGCCAGGTGTTGCGGCGGCGCAAACCGGCGCTACAACAAGCGGGACGGATCATCCCACTGATAGCTGAGCGCCAGCGCGCGGCTGCCGGCCGCGGTGTCCACCTCGCGCGGCGTCGACGCCACGCCTCCCAGCGAGCGGTAAAAACCGCAGGCGGCGTGATTCGCCTGGTACACCCACAGATACAACGGCCTGCCCGGCGCGACGCGCAGCGCCTCCGCGGCGGCGGCGGCCATCAGCGCCCGCCCCACGCCGCGCCCCTGCTGCCCCGGCAGCACATGCAGATTGTCCAGGTAAACGCCGCGTTCCGGCGCCTCGTCCGGCAGTAGACAGACGAAACCCACCGACTCGCCGTACCACAAGGCCAGCCGCACCCACGGCGGCGACGCCGCGGCGAAGCGCTGGCGCCACAGCGTCAGGCGTTCGTCCCAGGCGCGCTGGTCCAGGTATTCATCCGGCAGGATGCCGCGATAATGCTGCTGCCAGCTGGCGACATGCAGAGCGGCGATCCGCTCGACATCACGAGCATCGGCCGCGCGCAATAACAGCCTCTTGGTCATGTTCACTCCCCTGTCACGGTGGTTCCACGCCAACGGCCCGACTGGCTCTGGTCACGACCGCCGGCAATCGAGACAATGCCGATTCCTCCACCTTACTCCAGGAAGGTCCTGTATGCATGTCGTGATTTTCCGCGCCGCCACGCGGCAACTCGATGCCGAATACTTCGCCGTGGCGCAGCAAATGCGCCAACTGGCGCTGGAGCGTTTCGGCTGTCTCGCCTTTGTCTCCGCCAGCGAGGACGGCCAGGAAATCGCGCTGTCCTACTGGCCGGACGCCGACAGCATCCGCGCCTGGAAGGCGCACGCCGATCACCTGTTGGCGCAGCAACTGGGACGCGAGCGCTGGTATCGACAGTACCGGGTGGAAGTTGCGCGCATCGAACGCAGTTATGAATGGGAGCCCACGCCATGATGTATACGCCGGACGCATTCTCGGGCCGCCTGGCCGCGCTGCCGGAACTATTGGCCGCCCATCCCTTCGCCACCCTGATCACCCCGCAGACCGACGGCGAGCCGTGGATCAGCCACTTGGTGCTGCTGGCCGATCCCGAACAGCCGGACTGCCTGCTCGGCCACCTGGCGCGCGCCAACCCGCACAGCCAGGCGCTGCTGCGCGGCCGCAGCGTCGCATTGTTTCACGGGGAACATGGCTATGTGTCGCCGGCCTGGTACGCCGCCGGTGGCGCCCAGGTGCCCACCTGGAACTACCGGGTCGCGCATGCTCACGGCGTGGCGGAAGAAATGGAAGGCACGGCCCTGCTGCGGCAGCTGGAACGGCAGGTGCGCCGGTTCGAAGGCGAATCCGGCTGGCGGCTGCCAAGCGAAAACGCGGCCATCCAGGCGATGCCGCGCGCCATCGTCGGTTTCCGGCTGCGGGTGGAGCGCTGGGATCTCAAGGAAAAACTGAGCCAGAACCGCAGCGCGGCGGACCAGGACGGCGTGGTCGCGGCGCTGGAACGCATCGGGGGCGATGACGGCGCCTTGGCGCGCGCAATGCGCGCCGCGCGGCGCGACTAGCGTCTTTTTATCCGCGGCGGCGGATTCTTTAGCCGCTTTTTACACGTCGAGGCCTAGTATGCGAATGTCTTTTCACCGCGAGGCCTTGCCGATGAGCACCCGCAAATCCGCCATCCGCGCGCAGCCGGCGCGCGGCATCCCCGACTATCTGCCGGATGAAGACGCGGCGCCGCTGGCGCTGCGCCGCTATATTCTCAACGCCCGCTTCCCGCACGAAGAGCGCGAGACAGCCGCGCCCGGCTGGCGCGCCTCCTTGCGTGCCTGGTGGCGGCAAGTGAGCGCGCAACGATGAGCCGCTGTGTCCACACCCTGCGCCACCACCGTGTATTGAGCGCCCATGCCCAGGCCCGCCATCAGCGCATGCCCTGGCTCAAGCGCAAGGCGCGCTTGCCGCGCGCGGCGCAAGCCGGCTGGCTGACGCGCTTGCGCGCCTGGCTGTGCGGCTGAGAACCTGTTTACGATCAGCTAGGCGTCGACGATACGGCCTTGCACAGGCGCTGCGCGTCTTATTTGAGGCGCAGCGGCTCCACCAGCACATTGCTGGTTTCGTCGGCCAGCCAGAGTTGGCCGTCCTGGATGGTGGCGCTCAGCTGCATGCTGCGCTGGCAAATGGCGACCAACTCAGCCAGCGTGGCCGGTTCGACGCGGAACACGCTGAGCTTGTCCAGGCGCGCCAGCTTGTTCTCCAGCTGCGGCCACCATACTTCGCTGGCGCGGCCGCCATAGCTGTACAACACCACTTTATCGGCGCGGCTGCAGGCCTTTTTCAGCCGTTTCTCATCCGGCTCGCCCAGTTCCACCCACAGCTCGATGTCTTCGGCGTAACTCTTCTGCCACAACTCGGGCTCGTCGTCGGCGCTCAGGCCGCGGCTGAACTGCAGGGTTTCGCTGGCGTTGAGCGCGAAGGCGGCCAGGCGCAGCATCATGCGCTCCACGGTTTCGGACGGGTGCTGGGCCAGCGTCAGCTGATGACTGGCGTAATAGCCGCGATCCATGTCGGACACGGCGAGATTGGCTTTGTAAATGGTGGCGGACAGGGCCATGCGGAAACCGGTTTTGCGAAAAAAGAAGCTATTGTACGGGTCAGCCGGCTTTTGCGCGCAATCATCGCGGATGGCCGGCGCCGCGCTGTCTCAGAACCTGTTCAAAGTCTGCTGCGCTTCAGCGATACGGCGTTAAAAACGAGCTCAAAATGCTCATGTACCACTTGTACATTCCGCTTTTTCGCTCGTTTTCGCCTTGTCTCGCCCTTGCTCGCGAGACTTTGAACAGGCTCTCAGGGCGATGGCTGGCTGGAGCAATCCAAGGGCTCGCCGCGCCAGGTAATGCTGGCCTCGCGCCCCTTGATCCACAACTCCAGGCCCGGCGCCGCATAGCGCGCGCCGCTGCCGCTCAGGCCCTGGTGCAGAATGGCGGTGGAACCGTTGTATTCCAGTTTCACCGTGGGCGGATGGGTGCGGTAGAACGTTGCCAACACGGTGCGGGTGGCATTGCCCTTGCAGACATAGCGCAGCGGCGTCAGCGCCGGCGCCAGGCCCCAGGCCGCCTGCAACTGGGTGATGCGCATGATGTAGACGTCGCCCAGGCACATATGCATGTCCTCGGTCTTGACGCAGTCCTTCAGGCTTTTTACCCAGCGGCGCTGCTCGGCGATCAGCTTGGACTCGGCGCCCGGCCGGCCCTGCTGCGCCAGCTCCAGCGCCTGGGCGTAGACCTTCTCCAGCCTATTGTCCTGACGGGTCAGGCTGTCGTCCTGGCACACCATGGCTTCCACCGGATTGCCCGGCTTGTCGCATTTGAAATCGGTGGCAACCGGCGCGCCGGCCTCGGTCGCTTCCTCGGCCGGTTTGCCGCCGTCGGCCACGCGGCCATGTCCGCCGTCGCCGCGACCGTGGTCGTTCCTGCCGGCGGCCAGCGCCAGCGCCGGACACAATATGATCAAGCCGATCAGCCTATGGGCGGATCCAGGCATACCGATTTCCTCTGAACTGCGTTATCGCCACCCGACTCCGGGCGGCCACATCCAAACAGGCATCCGCCGGCGCCGGCCAGGCACATAGTGCCGCACCGGCGCGAAGCCAACATGATACCAGTTCGCTCATGCGCATTTATTAATAATAAGCGCCGCCGCCGTATCCCGGAGCGGCGCGTGATTCCGCTGGAATGGATATGACAATGCGGCGACAAGTTCCCAAAACGGCCATTTGCCGGTACACTCCGGCCTCCCGCGCGCAAAATTCCAATCTTTGCGCGCCGCGCGCGCTTCATCCGGAAGCGCCCACCGCATACCCCTAACTTTTTCCCGTCAGCCTGGATTGGTTCGCACATACTGCGATAGGCCGTCGCAGGAGCAAACATGTCCACACTCACCTTTGCCGACCTCGGTCTGGCTGAACCGTTGTTGCGCGCCGTCAGCGAAACCGGCTACACCACCCCCACCCCGATCCAGGCGCAGGCCATTCCGCAAGTGCTGCAAGGCGGCGACCTGCTGGCCGCGGCCCAGACCGGCACCGGCAAGACCGCCGGCTTCACCCTGCCGCTGCTGCATCTGCTGATGGGCAAGCCGGCCACCCAGCCGGGCCGCCCGCGCGCGCTGGTGCTGACGCCCACTCGCGAGCTGGCAGCCCAGGTGGAAGAATCGGTGCAGACCTACGGCAAACACCTGCCGCTCAAATCCATGGTGATGTTCGGCGGCGTCAACATCAATCCGCAGACCCGCGCGCTGCGCAAGCCGCTGGACATCCTGGTGGCCACTCCCGGCCGCCTGCTGGACCACGCCGGCCAACGCAATATCGATCTGTCCGGCGTTGAGATCCTGGTGCTGGACGAAGCCGACCGCATGCTGGACATGGGCTTCATCCACGATATCCGCAAAGTGCTGGCGCTGCTGCCGGCCAAGCGCCAGAACCTGCTGTTCTCCGCCACCTTCTCCGACGAGATCAAGGGCCTGGCCGATCGCCTGCTGGACAATCCCAAGCTGGTGGAAGTGGCGCGCCGCAACACCACCAACGAACTGGTGAACCAGAAAGTCCACCTGGTGGACCGCGACCGCAAGACCGAACTGCTGATGCACCTGATCAAGGAGCACAACTGGTTCCAGGCGCTGGTGTTCACCCGCACCAAGCACGGCGCCAACCGTCTGGCGGAAAAACTGGACAAGAGCGGCATCCCCGCCGCCGCGATTCACGGCAACAAGAGTCAGAACGCACGTACCCGCGCCTTGGCTGACTTCAAGAGCGGAGAATTGCAAGTACTGGTAGCCACCGATATCGCCGCGCGCGGCCTGGACATCGACCAATTGCCGCAAGTGGTCAACTTCGAACTGCCCAATGTGCCGGAAGACTATGTGCACCGCATCGGCCGCACCGGCCGCGCCGGCAGCAAGGGCGAGGCGGTGTCCCTGGTGTGCGTCGACGAATTCAACTTCCTGAAAGACATCGAGAAGCTCACCAAGCAGTCGATCGAGCGCTTCAGCGTGCCGGGCTTCGAGGCGGACTTGTCGGTGAAGCCAGAGCCCATCCCGATGGGCGGCGGCAATCGCCGCGGCCAGCCGCAGCGCCAGGGCGGCGGCGGCAAACCGCGCCACCAGCCGGACAGCAAGCCCACCGGCCACGGCCACCGCGCCCCGGCGTCCAAGCCGCGCCAGGGACAAGGTCAGGGACAGGCCAAAAACACAACAGGCGGCCAAACCGGCCAGCGCGCGCAGCAAGGCCAGGGCCAGCGCGGCAAGCCCGCCGCCTCGCGTCCGAGCTCGGCGCTGTTCAGCCCGCCTAAAGGCCGCTAAAACCGCGCGCGGCGCCGCACCCACAGGGCGCGGCCGCCGCCGCGGCCATCCACATCCCTCCCTCCGCCGCGGCTTGTCCGCACCCTCGCCGGCCCCGCGGCGCTGGAAGCGCTTTACGGCGGACGGCAAACCTGCCTACGATTCAGCAACAAACAATATCGAGCGGAAGCTGCCCGCGCCGCGCTTCACGCGGGCGGCACGCATACAGCGCGCACAGATCGAGCAAGGATTCGGGGAATGATGAGACTTCGCAGCTGGCTGCTGGGCAGCCTGGCTGTAGTCCTGCTGGCGGCAGCTCAGCCGCAGGCCGCGCCACGTCTGAAAGTCATCCTGTCCAACCAGGAGTGGCCGCCCTATATGGGCAAGGAACTGCCGTACGACGGCATTTTGTCGCGCTTGGTGAAAGAGGCGTTCGCCCGCGCCAATGTCGACGTGACCTTCCGCTACTATCCCAATAACCGCACGCTGCAATCGGCGCGCAACGGCACCGTGGACGGCAGCTTCGGCTGGGCGCCGACGCCGGAGCGCAAGCAGGATTTATTGTTCACCCAGCCGGTGCTGCATGCGCGCATGGTGTTCTTTCAGCGCCGCAACGCCAGCTTTCCCTGGAGCGACCTGTCCAATCTGCGCAATGCCAGGGTGGGCGTCACCGTAGGGAATTTCTACTCCGACGAATTCAACCAGCAAGTGGCCGCCGGCCGGCTGATTCCGGACGTGGCGCCGGACGACGTCACCAATCTGCGCAAGCTGCTGGCCGGACGCATCGACCTGTTTCCCATCGACCAGGAAGTGGGCCAATATCTGATCGCCCGCAACTTCCCGCCGCGGCTGGCACAGCAATTGGAACCGCAAAGCAAATCGTTCTGGGTGGCGCCGCTGCATGTGGTGATCTGGCGCAAGCATCGCCAGGGTCCGGAGCTGGTGGAGCGTTTCAATCGCGGCCTGAAGGCGCTACAGGACAGCGGCGAGTTTGAACGCCTGGTGGCGGACACCCGCGCCGCCAGCCTGGCTTATCACCGGCCGATCCGGATGCCCTGAACGCGCCGCTTACCCGAGATCGGCGCTGCTGAGCACCACCGGGCGGCTATGGAAATAACCCTGGAACCAGTCGAAACCCAGCTCGCAGCAACGCTCGAACTGCGCGTGGCTGTCCACCTTTTCCGCCAACAGGATGCCGTCGAAACCGTCCAGCTGCGCCTTCAACGCCGGCAAGCGCGCCGCTTCCACCGCCGCCACGTCCACCTTGACGATGTCCACCAGCGGCAGCATCGCCATCTGATCGGCCCCCAGGTGGACCACATCGTCCAACGCCAGGCGGAAACCACGGGCGCGCAATTGCGCCATGCGCAGCAGCAATTCGTCGGTGACCGTCACGGTTTCCAGGATTTCCAGCACCAGCCGTTCCGCCGGCAATTGATCCAGGATACGGTCTTGCAGCAAATCGGCGCTGGCATTGATGAAGCCGGGAAACTGCCCCAACACGTCCACATTGCCCAATTCGCCGAAAGCGTTGCGCAACACCTCGGCGCTGGCCAGCAGATCGTCGCGCACCAGGGCGAAATTGGCCGGACTGGAGCGGAACAATAGCTCATAGGCCACCAGTTGCTGCTGACGGTCGACGATGGCCTGGCGGCCGAGATAACGGAAGGAATCGGGCATGCGTCGATATTACAGGATATTGCCGCCGCTGTTGGGCATCTCCTGCCGACGCGCTGAAAGAATATGACAGCTTATGCCTGACCATCGCCGTTAAATGCGGTAAGGTTGCAGATTACCTCGGTCAAGAGAGCCGCCATGTTGCCAACCCGACAAATTCCGCGCGAGGAAATCAAGACCCTGCCGCTGTTCGCCGGCCTGACGCCGGAACAAGTGCGGCTGGCGGAAACGCCGGAGCAGGCCGCCGCCGCGCTGCAGGCGCTGGCCGGCTGCGCGGTGCTGGGTTTCGACACCGAATCGCGCCCGACTTTCCACAAGGGCGAGAAACCCACCGGTCCGCACCTGATCCAGCTAGCCAGCGACGACGGCGCCTGGCTGTTCCCGGTACAGGACGGCCAGTGCGCGCCGGAACTGAAAACCCTGCTGGAAGACCCCAAGCGGCTATTGGTGGGCTTTGAGCTCAGTTCGGACCAGGCGCTGCTACAACAGCGGCTGGGCATCCGCTGCGGCCGGGTGCTGGACCTGGTGGACCACTTTCCCAGCGACGACGCGCGCATCACCGTCGGCGCGGTGCAGGCGGTGGCGCGGCTATTCGGCCAGTACTTCCGCAAATCCAAGAAGCTGTCCACCACCAACTGGTCCAAGCTGCCCTTGAGCCCGGCGCAGCAGGCCTATGCCGGCAACGACGCCTGGGTGGCGCTGCGGGTATACCGCGAGCTGGACGCCCGCGGCGGTTTGCGGCGCGGCGGCTGAAGCCGCGCCGGAACAAACATCAGGGCAGCCGCGTAATGCGGTTCAGCGCCGGCACCGCCACCGGCGACGCGCTGGCGAAATAGCTCTCCAGCACATCCACGTCCACCTTGCCGCCAACCCGGTTGCTGCCCTGGGTCAACACGGTGAAGCCATCGCCGCCGCCGGCGATGAAGTTGTTGACCTGCACCCGGTAGCTTTGCTGCGGATCGATGGCGATGCCGTTGATCTTGATGCTGCCGATATCCACCTTGCTGCCCGCCGGCGCCGACTGGCTCCAGCTATAGCTGAAGCCCTGGGACACTTGCAGGATCTTGGCCCGGGTCGGATCGCTCCACTGCTGTTCCAGCAATTGGTCTATCTGCGCGCCGGTCAAGGTCAGCGTGGTCATCACATTGCCGAAGGGCTGGGTGGTGAACAGTTGATTGTAGGTAACGTTGCCGCCGGCGCCGGGAATGATGTCGGCGCGCACGCCGCCCGGATTCATGAAGGCCACCACCGCGCCCTGGGCGGCGCCGGCCGCCAGTTGCGCGTCGGCCACCACATCGCCCAGCGCGGTTTCGCCGGCCGGCGACGCGCTACGATCCAAGGTGCCCGCCGCCTGGCCCGCCACGCGGTTGGCCACCGGCGCCACCAGGTCCTTGTACAGCTTGATCAGATTGCTGACCGAGGCCAGCGGCGCGATGTCCTGGCTCACCACCCGGTTCTGCGCCTGTATCGTGCCGGGCTTGATGTCGCGAGTGGCCGGGTCCAGCACGAAGTCGATCTCGGTGAACAACTGGCCGTAGTTCTTGGCGCTGGTCACCTGGCGACCGTCGATCACGCAGTTGTAAGCCTGGTGGGTGTGGCCGGTGACCACCAGCTTCACCGCCTTGTCCAGCTTCTTGACGATGTCGACAATCGCGCCGGACACGCCGTTGCAATCATTGAAGCCGCCGCTCTGGTAGCCGCCCTCGTGCACCACCACCACCACGGCTGAAACGCCCTGCCGTTTCAGCTGCGGGATCAGCTGGTTCACCGTGGCCGCCTCATCCTGGAAGCTCAAGCCCTTGATGCCGTCCGGCGACACGATCTCCGGCGTGCCCTTCAGCGTCATGCCGATGAAGGCCACCGGGATGCCGCCGAACTTCTTGATCTCGTAAGCCGGCAGCAGCGTGCCGCCATCGCTTTTTTTGACGTTGGCGGCCAGGAATTTGAATTTGGCGCCAACGAACTTGCCGTTCTGGCAGGAGGTGGTGGGCGCGTCGGCCTTGCAGCCGCCGTTCTGCATGCGCAGCAGTTCCTGCTGGCCGTCGTCGAACTCGTGGTTGCCTACGGCGTTGAGGTCCAGGCCCAGCAGGTTCATCGCCTCGATGGTGGGTTCGTCGTGAAACAGGCCGGACACCAGCGGGCTGGCGCCGATCAGGTCGCCGGCCGACACCACCACGCTATTGGGCGACTTGGCGCGCAACGCCTGCACCCAGGCCGCCAGGTAATCGACGCCGCCGGCGTTGACCTTGATGGTCTTGCCCGGGTTGGCCGGGTCCGGCACCGTCAATTGGCCGGGCATTTCCAGATTGCCGTGGAAATCGTTGAAGGCGATCATCTTCACCGCCACCGGTTGCCGCGACACGCCGGAATTCTGGTCGCCGGGCGCCCAGCCGCCGGAACCGGAGGAACAACCGAACAGCGCCAGGCTCAAGGCCAGGCACAAGCTTGCAGTCTTCAGTTTCACGAAACCCATCCTTAGTCTTGTATGCCGCCGCGACCCGCCGGCCGCCAGCGATGGAGGAGACGCCGCGCCCACTGCCATGGACATCGAGCGGCGTTCCGATCGCGCGCACTATAGCAAACAAAAATGACAAAGAATTAAAACTTTCGTGATACGAAGCAAACTGACTCACCGCCCTCAATCGGCGCGCGGCTGCGCCTGCAACGCCGCCAGCGCGTCGGGAGTGTTGAGATTGGGAAAAGCGTAATCGAACTCGACTTCGACATGATCCAGGCCGGCCAGCCAGCCGCGGATGGAGCGGCCGCCGCCGGCCAGGTAGGCGGCCAGTCCGGCGCTGAGGCCGGGCGCCAGCGCCAGCAGGCTGGGGTGCCAGCCGTCGCGGTCGCGCGCGCTGGCCGCCTGGCGGCCATCCGCCAGCGCCGCCAGCAAGCGACGCGAGAAATCGGCCGGCAGCCGCACCGCGTCGCAGGGCATCACCAGCCAAACCGCGCCGTCGTCCCGCTGCAAGGCCGCCAGCACCCCGGCCAATGGACCGGGGAAATCCGGCAGCGGGTCTTGCAGCAGCGGGCAGCCGAAACCGGCGTACACCTCCAGATTGCGATTGGCCGAGATCCACACCCGCGCCGGCGCCGGCAGTTGCGCGGACAAGGCGGACAAGGCGTGCGCCAGCAGCGGCCGGCCCGACAGCGCCACCAGGCCCTTGTCGGCGCCGCCCATGCGCGTGGCTCGGCCGCCGGCCAGGATCAGCGCCTGATGGCTCATTGCCAGCGTTCCGCCGCCTGGGCGTCGCTGTGCTTGGCTTCCACCCAGCGCTCGCTGCCGTCAACCAGGATTTCCTTCTTCCAGAACGGCGCGTCCTGCTTCAGGTAGTCCATCAGGAATTCGGCGGCGGCGAAGGCGTCGCGGCGGTGGCTGCTGGCCACCACCACCAACACGATGGGCTCGCCCAACGCCAGCCGGCCGATGCGGTGTATCAATGTGGCCGCCTGCAGCGGCCAGCGCCGGCGCGCTTCTTCCACGATGGCGGCCAGCGCCTTCTCGGTCATGCCCGGATAATGCTCCAGCTCCAGCGCGGTCACATCGCGGCTGTCGCCGTAATCGCGCACCAGGCCGCTGAAGCTGACCACCGCGCCGCAGGCCGGATTGCCGGACAAGGCGTCGATCTCGACGCCGGCGTTGAAGCGTTGCGGCTGCACCCGCACCGTGAACGGCTCCATGCTCAACCTCCGGTCACCGGCGGGAACACCGCCACTTCGTCGCCATCCTTCAACACCGTGTCCAGCCGCGCCATTTGCTGGTTCACCGCCACGCGGAACACCCGGTCGGCGGCCAATTCCCGCGTCCAGGCCTCGCCGCGCAGCCGCAGTTCCACCAGCAAGTCCGCCACCGTGGCCGCCTCGCTGTCCAGGTGTTCGCTCTCCAGACCGAATTCGTCCCGCAAGCGGGCAAAATACAAAAGACTCAGTTTCATCGCCTGCCTCTGTTCACAATTGAGCGGATACCGCAGTGTAAGCAATCCGCGCCGGGCCTCCAATACGTCAAGGTGGCTAGGCCTGTCCGCAAAAAAGCCCGCACGCGGCGGGCTCGTAGGGGAAGAGCAGCGGATCTTTACTTAACGATCTGCGCCAGTTCGCCCTTCAGGTATTTATTGGCCATGGTGTCCAGGTTGATCGCCTTGATCTTGCTGGCCTGACCAGCGGAGCCGAAGGCCTCGTAGCGGGCGATACAGATGTCGCGCATCGCGTCGGTGGACACTTTCAGATATTTGCGCGGATCGAACTCGGCCGGGTGCTGCGCCAGGAAGCGGCGGATCGCGCCAGTGGAGGCCAGGCGCAGGTCGGTGTCGATATTGACCTTGCGCACGCCGTGCTTGATGCCTTCCACGATCTCTTCCACCGGCACGCCGTAGGTTTCGCCCAGATCGCCGCCGAACTCGTTGATGATCTGCAGCCATTCCTGCGGCACGCTGGAGGAGCCGTGCATCACCAGGTGGGTATTGGGGATGCGCGCGTGGATTTCCTTGATGCGGTCGATGCGCAGCACGTCGCCGGTGGGCTTCTTGCTGAACTTGTAAGCGCCGTGGCTGGTGCCGATGGCGATCGCCAACGCGTCCACGCCGGTGTCCTTGACGAACTGGGCGGCTTCTTCCGGATCGGTCAGCAGCTGGCTATGGTCGAGCACGCCTTCGGCGCCCACGCCGTCCTCTTCGCCGGCCATGCCGGTTTCCAGGCTGCCCAGGCAGCCGATCTCGCCTTCCACCGACACGCCGCAGGCGTGGGCGAAATTAACCACGGTGCGAGTGACATCGACGTTGTAGGCGTAATCGGCCGGGGTCTTGCCGTCGCTCTTCAGCGAGCCGTCCATCATCACCGAGGAGAAGCCGAGCTGGATCGAGCGCTGGCATACGTCCGGGCTGGTGCCGTGGTCCTGGTGCATCACCACCGGGATGTGCGGGAATTCTTCCACCGCGGCCAGGATCATGTGGCGCAGGAAGGGCGCGCCGGCGTATTTGCGCGCGCCGGCGGAGGCCTGCACGATCACCGGGGCGTCCACCTTGTCGGCGGCCTCCATGATGGCGCGCATCTGCTCCAGGTTGTTGACGTTGAAGGCCGGCAGGCCGTAGCCGAATTCCGCTGCGTGGTCCAGCAGCTGACGCATGGAAACGAGAGCCATGGTGTTCAATCTCCGCAAACTGCTCCGCCGGGGCGGAGCATGGTTGGCGCCCGGACCGCGCGGCGGCCCGAGGCGAATTCATCAATTCAGTGTCTGGACACGCTGGACAACAACAGGCCGGCGCCGACGAAAGCGCCGCCGGATACCTTGTTGACCAGCTTGAGGCGCCGCGCGCTGTTCAGCCAGCCGGCCAAACGCGCGCCGCCGCCGGCGTAAGCCAGCTGCCACGACGCCTCGATCACGTAAAACGTCGCCGCCAGGATCGCCAGCTGCGGCCCCTGCGGCTGCTGCGCGTTCATGAACTGCGGGAACAGCGCGGTAAAAAAGATAAAGGCCTTGGGATTGCTCATCGCCACCAGAAAGCCGGTGCGGAACATGCCCCAGGGCGTGTGCTTGCCGGTCGCCGCCTCGCGGATTTCCTCCACCGGCTGCGGCTGGCTACGCCAGGTCTTGATCCCCAGATAGATCAAATACGCGGCGCCGGCGTATTTTACCAAGGAAAACAGCAGTTCGGAGGTGGCCAGCAGCGCGCCCAGCCCGGCGGCGGAGCCGAACATGATCAAACCCAGCGCTGTCATCAGGCCAAAACAAGTCATCAGCGTGCGCCGCACCCCGTAATGGATGCCGTGGGTCATCGCCAGCAGCATATTGGGGCCGGGCGTGGCCGAGACGAAAAACACGGTGGTGACGAACAGCAACCAGGTATTGAGCGACATGGATATCTCCGGCGGGTGGGCCATCGGGATGCAACGGCGTTGAATTAGGCAGTGTAACGCAAGCCATTCATCCCGATAGCCTTTTTCCCCATTCTCAGCCGGCGCGCTCGGCCAGGATCGCCACCGCCGGCAGTTCCTTGCCTTCCAGGAACTCCAGGAAGGCACCGCCGCCGGTGGAGATGTAGCTGATATCGTCGGTGATGCCGTACTTGGCGATCGCCGCCAGGGTGTCGCCGCCGCCGGCGATGGAGAAGGCCGGCGACGCCGCGATGGCCTGGGCCAGGGTCTTGGTGCCGCCGCCGAACTGCTCGAACTCGAACACGCCCACCGGGCCGTTCCACACCACGGTGCCGGCCTTGGCGATGATGGCGGCCAAGGCCTGCGCGGAATCCGGGCCGATGTCCAGAATCATGTCGTCGGCCTCCACCTCCGCCGCGCTCTTGGTGACGGCGGCGGCGGTTTCGGCGAACTCCTTGGCGCAGACCACGTCAGCCGGCAGCGGCACATCGCCGCCGCGGGCGCGGATCTTGGCGATCACCTTTTTGGCTTCGTCCACCAGTTCGGCCTCGGCCAACGATTTGCCTATGGCCTTGCCCTCGGCCAGCAGGAAGGTGTTGGCGATGCCGCCGCCGACGATCAACTGGTCCACCTTGTCGGCCAGCGATTCCAGAATGGTCAGCTTGGTCGACACCTTGGAGCCGGCGACGATGGCCACCAGCGGTCGCGCCGGCGCTTGCAAGGCCTTGCCCAGCGCTTCCAGTTCCGCGGAGAGCAGCACGCCGGCGCAGGCGGCCGGCGCGAACTGGGCCACCGCGTGGGTGGAGGCTTCGGCGCGGTGGGCGGTGCCGAAGGCGTCGTTGACGAACACATCGCACAAGGCGGCGTAAGCGCGGCCCAGATCGGCGTTGTTCTTTTTCTCGCCCTTGTTCAGGCGCACGTTTTCCAGCATCGCCACTTCACCGGGCGCCACGCTGAAACCGGACTGCCAGTCCGTCACCAGGCGCACCGGCCGGCCCAGCAGGCTGGACAGACGCTCCACCACCGGCGCCAGGCTGTCTTCCGGCTTGGGCTCGCCCTCGGTGGGGCGGCCCAGATGGGTCATCAGGATCACGCCGGCGCCGGCCTTCAGGCACAGCTCGATGGACGGCAGGCTGGCGCGGATGCGGGTGTCGTCGCCGATAACGCCGTTTTTCACCGGCACGTTCATGTCCACGCGGATCAGCACGCGCTTGCCGGCCAGGGCCTGTTCGGAAAGTTTATTGAATTTCATCGTTCGCTCGCTCGGGTTTGGATTCGCTTGTCGATTGATTCATCGGCGCAGGCTCCGGCTTGGCGCCAGGGCGGCCGCATTTTTTGCAGTACGGAAAAAAGGCGAAATTGCGCGCGCCGCAGTCGCAGCCGCGGAACAGCTGCAGGCCGCAATGCACGCAGTAATCGGCGTCGTCGCCGGCAATATTGTATTGATGGTCGCAGGACGGGCAAGTTTTCTTCTGGTAGGCGCCCAAGGCCTGGGCGTAGGCCACGTGGCGCGCGCGCTCGCTCTGGCTTTGCTGCAGTTCGGCGCGCTTTTTCTCGGCGTAGCGCTGGAAGGCCTGGATCATGCGCAGGCCGGCGAACACGGTCAGCGCGATGCCCACCGCCAGCCGCACATAGCCGCCGAAATTGGGCAGATAGGGCAGCAGCTCGACGAAGAAGGCAAACAGCGCGAATAGGCCGAAACCGTAAACGAAGAACCAGTAACGATGCGTCCGATAGCGGCTGAACAACCATACCGCCAGCAACAGCAGCGGCAGGATCACCGCCAGCCGCAGCAGGAACACTTTCAATTCGAAACGCTGGTAAGCCTGCTGGTAACGGTCCTGGGCGACGGCATCCACCTTGGCGATCTCTTCTTGCAGCGTTTGCCGGCGCTGCTCCAGCGCGCGCAGGCCGTCGCTCGCCCGGTCTTCCTTCTGCTGCCATTGCAGGATCTGCGCCTGCAGGGCGTCCAGTTCCCGGGTGCGGCGGCTGACTTCGGCGCTTTGCTGCGGATCGGCGCTGGTGGCGCGGCTGGCCAGCCAGTTGGCCAGGCCCTTGCGCTGGGTCTGGTAATTGCGCTCCAGCTGCTCGCGGGTGGCGCCGAGGTTTTCCAACTGGGCGCGCTGCGCGTCGTTCTGGCGCTGCAGCGTCTGCTGCCGCTGCCGCAGCGGCTCGATGCCGGCCTGCTGTTGCAACGTTTCCAGCTGCGGCGGGCCGCCGTCCGGCACGTAGAACAGATCGCGGATCACCAATTCGCCCAGATTGGACAGGAAACCGGCGAACACCAAGGCCACCAGCCAGGAGGCCAGCCGGACCCATTTTTCCGGGCGGGACAGTGCTTGGTTTTGTCGCATGCTGCTCTCCTGTGGCGGCGGGTTCAGCGGGGGCGATATCGGTGATCGCCCGGCCAGTGTATGCCAAAAAAACGGCCCTACCTTAACACCAATCAAATGCCGGTGGATGTAGCGCCCGCGCTAGCGGACGCAAAAAAATCCGGGCCGGCAGCACGCTGCCGGCCCGGATTGCCTGGATCACTTCCTCATCAGCAGGCGAACATCGCGCGCGCGGTGCGCAGCATCTGGCAGCTGAAACCCCATTCATTGTCGTACCAGGCCAGCACTTTCACCATATTGCCGCCAGTCACCTTGGTCAGCGTGGAATCGAAGGTGGAGGCTTCCTCGGTGTGGTTGAAGTCGCCGGACACCAGCGGCAGGGTGTTGTAGCCGAGAATGCCCTTCATCGCGCCGTTGGACGCTTCCTTCAGGATGTCGTTGACCTCGTCCTTGGTGGTATCGCGCGCAGCGCTGAAAGTCAGGTCCACCAGCGACACGTTGATGGTGGGCACGCGCACCGAGAAGCCGTCCAGCTTGCCCTTCAGTTCCGGCAGCACCAGGCCCACGGCCTTGGCCGCGCCGGTCTTGGTCGGAATCATATTGTCGGTGGCGGAGCGGGCGCGGCGCAGGTCCTTGTGCTTGACGTCGGTCAGCACCTGGTCGTTGGTGAAGGCGTGGATGGTGGTCATCAGGCCTTTCTTGATGCCGATGGCCTGGTGCAGCGCCTTGGCCACCGGGGCCAGGCAGTTGGTGGTGCAGCTGGCATTGGACACCACGGTCATTTCCGGCTTCAGCACGTCGTGGTTGACGCCGTAAACGATGGTGGCGTCGACATCGTCGCCGCCCGGCGCGGAAATCAGCACCTTCTTGGCGCCGGCGTCCAGGTGGGCCTGGCACTTTTCCTTGCTGGTGAAGGCGCCGGTGCATTCCAGCACCAGGTCCACGTCCAATGCCTTCCACGGCAGTTCCGCCGGGTTGCGGGTGCTGAAGAACGGGATTTTGTCGCCGTTCAGGATCAGGTGGGCGTCGTCCTGCTCGACCTCGCCGGGGAAGCGGCCGTGCACGGTGTCGAACTTGGTCAGGTGGGCATTGATGTTGAGATCGCCGGTGGCGTTGACGGCCACTACCTTGAAATCGTCATGCAGCTGGTTTTCGTAGATGGCGCGCAGTACCTGGCGGCCGATGCGGCCGTAACCATTGATGGCGATGCGGATAGTCATGCTTCTAAATCTCCTGGAGGACGATCCGGAGCGCCCGGTTTCCCGGCCGGCGCTCCGCGTGTTGTGTAGTGCGTCCACTACATGAAACGGCGAACAAAAGGCCATTGCTTTCGCAATGGCCTGTCTTTACATCACAGCAGCGCTTTGGTCTTGGCCACTACATTGTCGACGGTGAAGCCGAAGGCCTGGAACAGCTGCGGCGCCGGGGCGGATTCGCCGAAGTGATCGATGCCGACCACGTCGCCGTCCAGGCCCACGTATTTGCGCCAGAAGTCCGGATGACCGGCTTCGATCGCCAGCCGCGGCAGGCCGGCCGGCAGCACGCTGTCGCGCCAGGCCTTGTCCTGCCGGTCGAACACATTGGTGCACGGCATCGACACCACGCGCACGGCGATGCCTTCCGCCGCCAGCGCGTCCTGCGCCTTCAGCGCCAGTTCCACTTCGGAACCGGTGGCGATCAGCACCGCGCGGGCGCCGGCGGCGTCGCGCAGCACATAGCCGCCCTTCTGGATCGCGGCCAGCTGCGCCGCGTCGCGGACAACGAAGGGCAGATTCTGGCGGCTCAGCACCATGCTGCTCGGCGTGGTCTTCTGCTCGACGGCGTGCGCCCAGGCCGCCGCGGTTTCGGCGGTGTCGCACGGGCGCCAGGTGTGGTGGTTGGGGATGTAGCGCAGCGTGGCCACTTGCTCCACCGGCTGGTGGGTGGGGCCGTCTTCGCCCAGGCCAATGGAATCGTGGGTGAACACGAAGATCGGGTTGATCTTCATCAGCGAAGCCATGCGCAAGGCGTTGCGCGCGTATTCGCTGAACATCAGGAAGGTGCCGCCGTACGGACGCAGGCCGCCGTGCAGGGTCATGCCGTTCATGATGGCGGCCATGCCGAACTCGCGCACGCCGTAGCTGATGTAATTGCCCTGGCCGTCGTGGTCTATCCACTTGGAGCCGGACCAGTTGGTCAGGTTGGAGCCGGTCAGGTCGGCGGAACCGCCGACGAATTCCGGCAGCACCGGCGACAGCGCTTCCAGCGCGATCTGGCTTGCCTTGCGGGTGGCCACGGTCTGGGCGGCGTCGGCGATCTTGGCCAGCGCGGCGGCCTTGGCCTCTTCCCAGCCAGCCGGCAGTTCGCCGCTCATGCGGCGGCTGAATTCGGCGGCCAGTTCCGGGAAGGCGGCGCGGTAGGCGTCAAAGCGCTTGTTCCATTCGATCTCGGCCAGCGCGCCCTTGTCGCGCGCGCTCCACTCGGCGTAGATCTCGGCCGGGATTTCGAACGGCGCGTGCGGCCAGTTCAGGCCTTCGCGCGCGGCGGCGATTTCGGCCGCGCCCAGCGGCGAGCCGTGGCAATCGTGGCTGCCCTGCTTGGTGGGCGCGCCAAAGCCGATGGTGGTCTTGCAGCAGATCAGCGTCGGACGCGCGCCTTCCTTCTGCGCGGTGGCGATGGCGGTGGCCACTTCCACCGGGTCGTGACCGTTGACGTTCTTGATCACCTGCCAGCCGTAGGCTTCGAAGCGGGCCGGGGTATCGTCGGTGAACCAGCCTTCCACGTGGCCGTCGATGGAGATGCCGTTATCGTCCCAGAAGGCGATCAGCTTGTTCAGGCCCCAAGTGCCGGCCAGCGAGCAGGCTTCGTGGCTGATGCCTTCCATCAGGCAGCCGTCGCCCAGGAAGGCATAGGTGTGGTGGTCGACGATTTGATGGCCGTCGCGGTTGAACTGCGCCGCCAGCATTTTCTCGGCCAGCGCCATGCCCACCGCGTTGGTGATGCCCTGGCCCAGCGGGCCGGTGGTGGTTTCAATGCCGGGAGCGTAGCCGTATTCGGGATGGCCGGGAGTCTTGGAGTGGAGCTGACGGAACTGCTTGAGGTCTTCGATGGAGAGGTCGTAGCCGGAGAGGTGCAACAGGCTGTAGATCAACATGGAACCGTGACCATTGGACAGCACGAAGCGGTCGCGGTCTGGCCAGTTGGGATTGGCCGGGTTATGTTTCAGGTGATCGCGCCACAAAACTTCCGCGATGTCTGCCATCCCCATCGGGGCGCCGGGGTGACCGGATTTGGCTTTTTCAACGGCATCCATGGACAGGAAGCGGATGGCGTTGGCAAGCTCGGTACGGGTGACCATTTCGGGAAAACCTCAAGACTTGTGTGGAAACCGGGACGACGGCAGCGCCATCCGAAACATGCCTCCGGCATGGATCAACCGTCGCAAAATCATGGAATTATCGCTGATTTTCACCATTGGCGGCAACCGCCGCGCCGCGCAAAATAATGCGGCGGCATGGCCGGGCGCGAAAAACCGCCGAACAGCGCCGTTTTGCCGGATAATGCCGCAAATGGCAAAAATGCATTTCGAATCAAAAACCTGTCGTCGACGCTGCGACCGGCATTGTCGATGACAAACGGGCAGAATGCAGGGCAAACACGCTTCCGAAGAAACCCGGAACGCGAATCATGGTCAGTCTGGGTCCATCTTGATGGCGCGCGAGCGCCGCAACCCCGAGTGGCAAAACCTTTTTGGAGATTTCGATGCAATCATTCGACGCGCTGCCCATGCCGCGCAAAGTCGCGTTCAGCCGCGGCTGGCGCTGGATCGTGGAAGCGTTCTACATTGTCCGCCAGCAACCGCTGACCTGGATTCTGCTGGCGCTGGCTTATCTGGTGATCAACTTCATCGTCAGCATGATCCCGCTGCTGGGCGGCCCGCTGTCCTTCTTCCTGGCGCCGGTGTTCGCCGCCGGCTTCATCCTGGCGGCGAAAAAGAGCGAGCAAGGAGCGGAGCTGGAGCTGGGCGATCTATTCGCCGGCTTCAAGACCGCGCTGCGGCCGCTGATCAATGTGGGCATGCTCTACCTGGCCATCCTGATCGTCATCGGCATTGCGCTGGGCCTGCTGATGGGCGTGCTGGGCATCAGCGTCAGCAAGAGCGATCCCAACGCGATCCCGGTGATCGCCGGCCCCATCGCGCTGGCCGCCTTCATCGGCGGCGTGGCCGTGTTCCTGGTCAGCCTGGCTTACTGGTTCGCGCCGGCGCTGGTCACGCTGCAGCAGCTGGGTCCGTGGCAGGCGATACGCACCAGCCTGCAGGCCGGCCTCGCCAACTGGGGCGCGGTGCTGGTCAGCGGTCTGATGCTGGCGGTGCTGGCCTTCATCGCGATGATTCCGCTGGGCCTGGGCCTGTTGCTGTGGTTCCCGGTGCTGTACGTGACCGCCTACACCGGCTGGAAGGATATCTTCGGCCAATCCGCGGCGCCGACGCGTCCGGACGAGCCGGTGGTGTTCTAAACCCGGCTCACTTCCCCATATCAAGCCCCGCCCAGCGGGGCTTTTTCATGCCCTCACAGCAGCATCGCGGCGATCCAGCCAAAGCCCAGCAAGGGCAGGTTGAAGTGCAGGAAGGTGGGCACCACCGTTCCCCACATATGATCATGCTGGCCATCGGCGTTCAGGCCGGCGGTCGGCCCCAGCGTGGAGTCGGATGCCGGCGAGCCGGCGTCGCCCAGCGCCGCGGCGGTGCCGACCAAGGAGACGATGGCCAGTTCGGAAAACCCGAAACCCAAGGCCAGCGGCACATAGATGGACGCGATGATGGGCACGGTGGAGAAGGACGAGCCTATCCCCATGGTGATCAACAGCCCCACCAGCAGCATCATGAAAGCGGCCAGCCCGCGATTGTCGCCGATCAGGTCCACCGAGGAGCGAACCAGCGACTGGACATCGCCGCTGGCGTTCATCACGCTGGCGAAGCCCGCGGCGGCGATCATGATGAAACCCACCTGGGCCATCAAGCGCATGCCCTGGGTGAAATGGCTGTCCAGTTCGGTCCAGCGCATCACTCCGGAACCGGAAATCAAGGCGAAGCCCACCAGGCCGCCGAACACCATGGAGCCGGTCCACAGCTGCGCCAGCAGGGACAGCAGCAAGGCCGCGCCAATCGATACCCGCTGCCATAGCCCCAGTTTGACGCTGCCGCGCTCGCCGCCAGCCACGGCGACGTCCTGGTAATGCCGCGGCCGCCGGTAACTGAACAGCAAGGCCAGCGCCAGGCCAAACACCATGCCCGACGCCGGAATCAGCATCGCCAGCGGCGCCGCGCTCAAGCCGACTTGAAAACCGCTGGCCGCGCCGGCCTTATTGATGTTGCCCACCAGGATATCGTTTAGGAAAATCGAGCCGAAGCCGATCGGCATCGTCATATACATCACGGTAATGGAGAAGGTGATGGCGCAGGCCACCGCGCGCCGGTCCAGTCGCAGCCGGTTCATCACCAGCAACAAGGGCGGCACCAGGATGGGAATGAAGGCGATATGCACCGGGATGACGGTGCCCGAGGCGAAGCCGGCCAGCACCAGACAGGCCAGCAAGCTCCACTTGACCACGCGCAGCATGCGCTCGGAGTGTCCTCCGTTCTGGATGTAGCCGACGATCCGGCCCGACAAGCCTTGCACGATGCCGGTGCGCGACAGCGCGATGGCGAAAGCGCCCAGGGTGGCATAGGCCAGCGCCACCGGCGCGCCGGCGCCCAAGCCGCCGTTGAACGCTCGCACCACCGCCTCTGGCGACATGCCTGCGTAAATGCCGCCAATGGCGGCGGAAAGAATCAGGGCCAGCACCACCGGCACCCGCGACAGGCTCAAGGCCATCATCACCAACACGGCTAAGACCACGGCATTCATGGGAATCTCCTCGTCGGCGCCCGTCAATGGCGGGCGCATCGATAGTCTGGCGTCCCGGCGTCGCCGGGCTCCTATCCCCGAACTCCACAGATCATTGCCTGCTGGTTCTTCATTCTGTTCCGCGCGTCAAACCCCGCGCGGATGCGAAAACACCAGCCGCCTCCGTGCAGAGGCGGCTGGCGATCTCGTGATTACAGCGACGGCAGCAGGCCGGCTTCGACAAAGCGGTTGTAGGAACCGCTGGCCACCAGCGCGGCGGCTTTCTCGATATCCGGCGCGAAGTAGCGGTCCTTGTCGTAGAAGCTCACCTGTTCGCGCAATTCGGCCTTGGCCGCTTCCAGCTTGGCCGAGGTCTTGTGCGGCGCGCGGAAGTCCACGCCCTGGCAGGCGGCCAGCAGTTCCACCGCCAGGATGCCGGCGGTGTTGCCAGCCATGTCGCGCAGACGGCGGCCGGCGAAAGTGGCCATCGACACATGGTCTTCCTGGTTGGCCGAGGTGGGCAGGCTGTCCACCGAGGCCGGATGCGCCAGCGATTTGTTTTCCGAAGCCAAGGCCGCGCCGGTGACCTGGGCGATCATGAAGCCGGAGTTGACCCCGCCGTTATTGACCAGGAAGGGCGGCAGCTTGGACAGATTGCTGTCGATCAGCAGCGCCATCCGGCGTTCGGACAGCGAACCGATTTCGGCCAGCGCCAGCGCCAGGTTGTCGGCGGCGAAGGCCACCGGCTCGGCGTGGAAGTTGCCGCCGGACAGGATGTCGTTGTCGGCGGCGAACACCAGCGGGTTGTCGGACACCGAGTTGGCTTCCACCACCAGCACCGCGGCGGCCTGGCGGATCTGGGTCAGGCAGGCGCCCATCACTTGCGGCTGGCAGCGCAGCGAATACGGGTCCTGCACCTTGCCGCAGTTTTCGTGCGAATGCTCGATCTCGCTATGCTCCAACAGGCTGCGGTAAACGCGGGCGGCGTCGATCTGGCCGGCGTGGCCGCGCACCGCGTGGATGCGCTCGTCGAACGGGGTGCGGCTGCCCAAGGCGGCCTCCACCGACAGCGCGCCGGCCACCGAGGCCGAGGCGTACAGGTCTTCCGCGGCGAACAGGCCTTCCAGCGCGAAGGCGGTGGACGCCTGGGTGCCGTTCAGCAAGGCCAGGCCTTCCTTGGGCGCCAGGGTGATGGGCTCCAGGCCGGCGGAACGCATCGCCACCGCGCCCGGCACGCGAGTACCGTTGACGAAGGCTTCGCCCTCGCCGATCAGCACCGCGCTCATATGCGACAGCGGCGCCAGATCGCCGGACGCGCCCACCGAGCCCTTCTGCGGAATCACCGGGTAGATGCGCTGATTGAACAAGGTGATCAGCGCCTCGATCACCAGCCGGCGGATGCCGGAAAAACCGCGCGCCAGCGAGTTGATCTTCAAGGCCATCACCAGGCGCACGGTGGACTCGTCCATAGGCGCGCCGATGCCGGCGGCGTGAGACAGCACGATGGAACGCTGCAGCAGCTCCAGCTCTTCCGGCGCGATGCGGGTATTGGCCAACAGGCCGAAACCGGTGTTGATGCCGTAGGCGGTGCGGCCTTCGGACAGCACCCGCGCCACGGTGGCGGCGGAGGCGTCGATGGCGGCGTGGCTGGACGGGTCCAGTTGCAGTTGCAGGCTGGTTTCACGTGAAACGCGGCGCAACTCGGCCAGGCTGAGCGTGCCGGGAACAATGTTCAATACCATCTGAATACTCTCCTTCATAAAGCGTTTGCAGCGCCGCTGGCCGCGGTGAGCGCTGGTCTTGTGTTATCGCGCCCTGCCGGCAAGCGGCTTGAGTATTCCGGCGAGCCCGCGCCCGCCGGACAAAAAACGTCGATGCGCGCCTTTAGGCGGCGTCGCGCTGAGCCTCCGCCTCCGCGCCGGGCGCCAGCACCCGGCTCCACAGGAAGTGGCCGGCCACCACCAGCGCCACCCAAGCGGCGCCAACCAGCAGCGCGGAGCGAGTGTCCTCGAAGTAGCCGAGCACGCCGATGACGAACAGCATGAAACCAATCGCCGCCAGCGGCGCGTAAGGCCAGAACGGCACCGGGAACTTCAATTCCGCGGCTTCCTCCTTGCTCATCTTGCGACGCATCGCCACCTGGGCCAGCAGAATCATCAGCCACACCCACACCGTGGCGAAGGTGGCGATGGACGCGATCAGCAGGAACACATCCTTGGGCATCAGGTAATTCAGCACCACGCCCACCAGCAGCGCGGCCGCCATCACCAGCACCGTCATCCACGGCACGCCGTTGGACGACAGCTTGGCGAAGCTCTGCGGCGCCTGACCCTGGCGCGCCATGCCATACAACATGCGTCCGGCGCCGAAGATGTCGCTGTTGATCGCCGAGATCGCCGCCGAGATCACCACCGCGTTCAGGATATGGGCGGCGGCGGGAATGCCCAGGCTCTCGAAGATTTGCACGAAGGGGCTGCCCTGGCTGCCGATCTGCGGCCACGGATAAATCGACATCAGCACCGTCAGCGTCAGCACGTAGAACAGCAGAATGCGCACCGGCACCGCGTTGATCGCGCGCGGAATGGTCTGCTGCGGATTCTGCGCCTCGCCGGCGGAGATGCCGATGATCTCGATGCCGCCGAAGGCGAACATCACCACCGCCAGCGAGGCGATCACCCCGCCCCAGCCATTGGGCATGAAGCCGCCGTGCGACCACAGATTGTGCAGGCCGCTGGCCTCGGCGCTGCCGAAGCCGAACAGGATGATGGCCACGCCGCCGAGTATCATCGCGACGATGGCGCCCACCTTGACGATGGACAGCCAGAACTCCATCTCGCCGAACACCTTGACGCTGCACAGATTCAAGGCGCCGATGAAGAAGATGATGCTCAGCACCCAGATCCAGCGGTCCACTTCCGGAAACCACAAGCTCATATAGATGCCGAAGGCGGTCACGTCGGCCAGGCAGACGATGATCATCTCGAAGGCATAGGTCCAGCCGGTGATCACCCCGGCCAAGGGTCCCAGATAGCTGGTGGCGTAATGGCCGAAGGAACCGGCCACCGGATTGTGCACCGCCATTTCGCCCAGCGCGCGCATCACCATGTAGACGGCGGCGCCGCCGATCAAATAGGCCAGCAATACCGCCGGACCGGCCATCTGTATCGCCGCCGCCGAACCGTAGAACAAGCCGGTGCCGATGGCCGACCCCAGCGCCATGAAACGGATGTGACGGGCGGACAGGCCGCGCGTCAGCGTTTGTGTTTGCATCTCTCTCTCCTCCTTGGCATGGCTGTGCTTGCCGGCCGGACGCGGATGCGCCCGCTACGCCGCCTCCCGCGGCCCGGCATGTTTCGCTGCGCAGTCAGTCAAGCGCCGGCAAACTGTAGGGCCAGCGGCGGCGGACCACAAGGCCGCGCAGCGCGAACGCGCGGCGGGCCATGACGAAACACGCGGACAACAGGCGCGGACGCGCCAGTGCGTCTCAGTGGACAGGCAAGGACAACATGACTGGTTTTTTTCCTTTGCAACACGCTTTACTGCTCCCGCCGCTTGTTTTGAATTCAGCTTGTTCGGTCGGGATGACGGCGTCCAGGCGGACTAGCGCCTAGACGCCGCAGCCCGCCGCCGGCGTGCGCGCGGCGGCGGTATGCCTTCTTCACTACATGTTCACGCTAAAACGAGGCAAGGCGTTGCGGCTGGCACCGCGGAATGTTCATAGCATTCCGCGGCGCAGCTCCCCGTATTACGACGCCTCACCACGCGCAGCTGATCGCACGCAGGTGCTCAGCGTTTCAGCATCGGCAGGTCCAGGCCCTGCTCTCTTGCGCAGTTCTCTGCGATCTCGTAGCCGGCGTCGGCGTGACGCATCACCCCGGTGCCCGGATCGTTGCGCAGCACGCGGCCCACGCGCTGGGCCGCGGCGTCGCTGCCGTCGCAGACGATGACCACGCCGGAGTGCTGGGAGAAGCCCATGCCCACGCCGCCGCCGTGATGCAGCGATACCCAGGTGGCGCCGCCGGCGGTGTTGAGCAAGGCGTTCAGCAGCGGCCAGTCGGACACGGCATCGGAGCCGTCCTTCATGCTCTCGGTCTCGCGGTTGGGCGAGGCCACCGAGCCGGAGTCCAGATGGTCGCGGCCGATCACGATGGGCGCTTTCAATTCGCCGTTCTTGACCATCTCGTTGAAGGCCAGGCCCAGGCGGGCGCGGTCTTTCAGGCCCACCCAGCAGATGCGCGCCGGCAGGCCCTGGAAGCTGATGCGCTCCTTGGCCATGTCCAGCCAGTTATGCAAGTGCGGATCGTCGGGGATCAGTTCCTTGACCTTCTGGTCGGTCTTGTAGATGTCTTCCGGATCGCCGGACAGCGCCACCCAGCGGAAGGGGCCGATGCCTTCGCAGAACAGCGGGCGCACATAGGCGGGCACGAAACCGGGGAAGTCGAAGGCATTGGCCACGCCCTCTTCCAACGCCATCTGGCGGATGTTGTTGCCGTAGTCCAGCGTGGCGGCGCCGCGCTCTTGCAAAGTCAGCATCGCGCGCACCTGCACCGCCATCGATTTCTTGGCGGCGGCGGTGATTTCGCCTGCGGAGGTCTTCTGCTTGGCGCGCCATTGCTCCACGGTCCAGCCCTGCGGCAGGTAGCCGTGCACCGGGTCGTGGGCCGAGGTCTGATCGGTGACCACATCCGGGGTGATGCCGCGCGCCACCAGTTCCGCGAACACGTCGGCGGCATTGCCCAGCAAGCCCACCGATACCGCCTTGCCGTTGTGCTTGGCCTCGTCGATGATGGCCAGCGCCTCGTCCAGGGTCTTGGCCTTGCGGTCCACATAGCGGGTTTTCAGGCGGAAATCGATGCGGGTTTCGTCGCATTCGACGGCGATCATGCTGAAGCCGGCCATGGTGGCGGCCAGCGGCTGGGCGCCGCCCATGCCGCCCAGGCCGCCGGTCAGAATCCAGCGGCCTTGCGGCTTGCCGTCGAAATGCTGGTTGGCGACGGCGAAGAAGGTTTCGTAAGTCCCCTGCACAATGCCTTGCGAGCCGATGTAGATCCAGGAGCCGGCCGTCATCTGGCCGTACATCATCAGGCCCTTCTTATCCAGCTCGTTGAAGTGCTCCCAGTTGGCCCAGTGCGGCACCAGATTGGAGTTGGCGATCAACACCCGCGGCGCATCGGCGTGGGTGTTGAACACGCCCACCGGCTTGCCGGACTGCACCAGCAGGGTTTCGTCGTCCTCCAGACGCTTGAGCACGTCCAGGATGGTGTCGTAGCACTGCCAGTCGCGGGCGGCGCGGCCGATGCCGCCGTACACCACCAGGCTTTGCGGATGCTCGGCCACTTCCGCGTCCAGATTGTTCTGGATCATGCGGTAGGCGGCCTCGGTCAGCCAGCTCTTGCAAGTCAATTCGCTGCCGCGCGGCGCGCGGATGTGGCGGGTCGGATCAAAACGCGGGTCGGACATCGGTATTCTCCTTTGTAAACCCGCCGCCGGTTGTGGCCCGGCGGGCGGGGAATGACGCTATCGCTACGAACGGGTTCAAGCCTGTTTCAGATGCCGGCCTATGCTCCATGCCAGCCGGGCGGCGGTCTTGGCGCCGTGGCTGTCGATGTCGAAGGCCGGGTTCAGTTCCACCAGGTCGGCGGCCGCCAATTTGCCGCTTTCGGCCAAGCGCCGGACCAGGGCCTCGACCACGGGCAGCGCCACCCCCATGGCGGCGGGGGCGGAAACCGCCGGCATCACGCTGGCGGGTAATACATCCAGGTCTATGGTCAGGTAGACGATGTCCACCTGATCGACGAAGGCCATCATCGCGCTGCGCACCGTGGACAGGGTGTCCAGCGTCATGTCGCTGTCCAGCGTCCATTTGACGCCGAGCGCGCGAGCGCGGGCGAACAGCGCCTGGGTATTGGACGGCTCGGCCACGCCCAGGCACAGGTAATGGAAGGGGCGGCCGGCCTGCGCGCAGTCGGCGGCGATTTGGGCGAACGGGGTACCAGAGGTGGCTTCGGCCGCTTCGCGGATATCGAAATGAGCATCGAAATTGACGATGCCTATCACCTTGTCCGGATGCGCGGCGGCCAGTCCGCGCCAGGTGCCGTAGGCGGTTTCGTGGCCGCCGCCCAGCACCAGCGGAAAGTGGCCGTCGACGCGCAGTTGGCGCACCCGCTCGCCCAAGCGGATATGGGCGGCGTCCAGGTCGCCGTCGGCGCAATCCACGTCACCGGCATCGCACAGCGGCAGCGGCTGGTGCCAAGCCAGATTGGCCAACGCCTTGCGGATCGCCGCCGGACCGGCGGCGGCGCCGACGCGGCCCTGGTTGCGGCGCACGCCCTCATCGCTGACAAAGCCGATGATGCCCACGCCCGGCTCCAGCCCGGCGGCGTAAGGCCGCGCCAGTTGGTGCCAGCGCCGCGCCAGATCGCCTTCGCCAGCGTCGACGCGGCCGCTCCAAACACTCATGTCCACGCTCATGCTTCAACAGCCTTTCATATGCTGCGCCACGCCGCGGAACACGCGCTGGCGCAAGGGATTGTCGCCGAGACCGTAAACGATCTCGGCCGGGGAATCGATGTCCCACAGCAGCAAGTCGGCGACCTGGCCGGCGGCCAGCCGGCCATGGCTGGCGCCGCGGCCCAAGGCCTGCGCCGCGTGGCGGGTGACGCCGGCCAGCGCCTCTTCCGGGGTCAGGCCGAACAGCACGCAGGCCTGGTTCATCGCCAGCCGGATCGACGCGAACGGGCTGGTGCCGGGATTGAGATCGGTGGACACCGCCATCGGCACGCCGGCGGCGCGCAACAGCTCCACCGGCGGCTTTTGGGTTTCGCGCAGGAAATAGAACGCGCCCGGCAGCAACACCGCCACGGTGCCGGCGGCCTTCAGCGCGGCCACGCCGGCGGCGTCCAGGTATTCGACATGATCGGCGGACCAGCCGCCGAACTCGGCCACCAGTTCGGCGCCGTGCAGATTGGACAGCTGCTCGACATGGCCCTTGATCTTGAGGCCGTGCGCGCGCGCCGCTTCGAACACGCGGCGAGTCTGCGCCGGCGAGAAGCCCACGCTTTCGCAGAAAGCGTCCACCGCCTCGGCCAGGCCCTCGCTCGCGGCGGCCGGCAGGATGACGTCGACGATGTAGTCGATATAGGCGTCGGGCCGGCCGGCGTATTCCGGCGGCAGCGCGTGGGCGGCCAGCAGGGTGGCGGACACTTCCACCGCCAGTTCATCCTGCAAGCGCCGCGCCGCGCGCAGCTGCTTGAGTTCGTCTTCCAGGCTCAGGCCGTAGCCGGACTTGATCTCCACCGTGGTCACGCCCTCGGCCATCAAGGCGCGCAAGCGTGGCTTGGCGGCGGCGGCCAGGCCGGCTTCGTCCAGCGCCCGGGTGGCGCGCACGGTGGAGACGATGCCGCCGCCCTCGGCGGCGATCTGCTGATAAGGCACGCCATTGAGGCGCTTTTCCCATTCGGCGGCGCGATTGCCGCCATAAACCAGATGGGTATGGCAGTCGATGAAGCCGGGCGTGATCCAGGCGCCCTTGGCGTCGATCACCACGCCGTCGAAGCTGGCGGGATCGATGTCGGCGGCCGGCAGCAGCGCGGAGATGCGGCCGGCTTCCAGCAATAGCGCATGGCCTTCCAGCGCGCCATACGGCGCCGGGCGGTTCGGGTCCATCGTCGCCAGCCTGGCATTGATCCACAGGCTGCGGCGATCCGCTTGGGCTTGGTTCATGGTTCGGCTCGATCAGGTTATTTGTATATACAATTAATCCTATACCGACAGCCTGTCAAGTTTGCAGCCGCGATTTTTGTAAACACGTAGAATGGCCTGAATAGGCTTATAGACCAGGCAGTTGATGTTGCAAAGCAACAAAAAAGCCGCCCTGTGGTGGCGGCTTGGATCGGAAAAATTCAGCGTCCATTTGTATATACATTGACGCGCAGAACATCGCGAGTCCGACTGCGCCGCAACATGGCTCCGGCGCTCAGCGCCAGGCCCAGAGCCTGGCCGGCAGCACAAACCGGACCCTGCGGCGGGAGCGCCGGAGTGCGCAAACGCCACACGGCGCAGCAGGCTTTGCACAGCTTCTTAGAACCTGTTTACGATCTTTTTGTAAGCGATAATGGGCTAGTGAAGAGA